>JAIRXY010000024.1 GCA_031268055.1 Prevotellaceae bacterium
CCTGTGGAGCATATTCTTACGCACGAAACGAGCGAGGAGGAGATGACGGAAAACCTGAAGGTAGTCGAAAAAAATACCAACCGCCTGCTGGATTTGTCCAACCAGCTGCTGGATTTCCGCAAAATGGAGGCTAAGGGATTTCAGCTGAACTATATGCACTCCGACATCAAGCAGCTGATAAACGATGTGTACATCCGCTTTAAGCTGACTGCCCGACAGAAAAGCTTGGCGTTCGAGCTGCTCCTCCCACCGGACAGCCTCTGGGCAGACGTTGACAGGGAGGCCTTTACCAAGATTATAAGCAACCTTTTCACGAATGCAATCAAGTATGCTCAATCCAAGATTGTACTGACGCTGGAAAGCTCCGGCGAAAATCAGCTTTGCGTCAAAGTATCCAACGATGGTCATTTAATTCCGGAGGACATGAAGGAAAAGATTTTTGAGCCGTTTTTCCGAATAGGAGATGAGGATAGCAACAGCATCAAATCGGGCGCAGGCTTGGGGTTGCCGCTGGCGCGTTCGCTGGCCGAGCTGCATAAGGGGAGGCTGTACTTGGATATTTTACCCGGCCAGCTGAACATCTTTATCCTCCAGCTTCCTACGGTGCAGGATTCTACGATTACGGTACGGGAGGAAAGCGCCGAACCTGAAGCCGAAGCATTGCCGGATGAAGAATTGCTGTTCAAAAGCAAACCCACCATCCTGATTGTTGAGGATGATCGGGAAATGAGGCATTTTTTGTACAGTAAGCTGAAGCCGCTCTACAATGTCGTCAAAGCGTCGAACGGGAAAATAGCGCTGGAGCGCCTCCAAAAGGAAAATGTGGATATCGTCGTCACCGACGTTGTAATGCCCGAAGTAGACGGCTTGCAGCTTTGCTCCGAAATAAAAGCCAACGTGGATTCCAGCCATATTCCGGTGATTATGCTCACCGCCAAAGCCGACATCAAGTCGCGCATCGAAGGGCTGGAGGCAGGAGCCGACGCTTACGTAGAAAAACCTTTTTCGATGGAGCATTTGCTGGCGCAAATATCCAACATCTTCACCAACCGGAATAAGGTGAAGCAGGCTTTTATCAATTCTCCCGCGCAGGATACGGGCAGCATCGCCCTGACCAAGGCAGATGAAATTTTTCTGGAGAAAGTGACCTCCATTATCGACAAAAATTTGTCGGATGTAGGCTTCAACGTCGATTTGCTGGCCGACGAATTGCACATGAGCCGCTCCAGCCTGCACCGTAAAATCAAGGGTATATCCGAGCTGACGCCCAACGATTTTATCCAGCTGGTGCGCCTAAAAAAGGCCGCCGAGCTGTTGCAGGAAGGCTCTTACCGGATTAACGAAATCTGTTTTTTAGTTGGGTTCAGCTCATCGTCCTATTTTTCCAAGCGGTTTAAAAAGCAATTCGGCGTTTCGCCAAAGGAAATCAAGCCAAGCGAGCACTCAAGCCATTGAGCCAATTCCACTTACAGTAGTTTTTTTTGTTGAGGCAACGCTTTTTGCTATGCAAATACTGAAAGTACAAAGCATAGCAATCAAAAATACTTTACGGTCGAAGACAAAAAAGTGTCAGAGGGGGTGTCAGAGTAAATGCCAAAGTGAGATTTTGATAATTTTATTAATTTGCTAAATATCAATACTATAAAAATATTCTCTTGCTTAATAACCCTGTTTTTGGATCTAAAAAAGTGTCAGAGGGGGTGTCAGAGTAAAGCGTTACTTAGGCGATACTACTTTTTTATATCAAACAATCGCGCTTTCTTGTATATCAACCTCGAATTTATCTAAGTCGGCATACATTGGAGAACACCTCCTCAATATTTTACCGCGCAAAAATAGGACAAATATTTTGAAAATGGTTATCTTTGCTACGGATTTTATACAATAGTTATGGCATTACCAATAAATATCAATCAATTAATTTCCGGAAAAGCCGTCGAATGGGATAGGTTGGAGTTCAAAAAAGGCTGGAATCCGGAAGAAATCATCCATACTCTTTGCGCTTTTTCCAATGATATTAACAATTGGGGTGGTGGGTATATTGTGGTTGGTATTGAGGAAAAAGAAGGGATTCCAATGCTGCCTCCTTGCGGATTATCACAAAACAATTTGGATATGATTCAGAAAGAATTGGTTAATCTGTGTCATCAAGTAGAGCCGTTGCCACAAGTAATTTCTGAGCCTGTTGAATTTCAGGACAAGCACGTTCTCATTATTTGGGCTCCAGGTGGCAATGACCGCCCATATAAGGCGCCAACCACTTTGGGTGAAAAAGGCCAAAAGCGATATTTTATCCGTCGGGGCTCAGTTTCAAAAATAGCCAACTCTGTAGAGGAAAAGCAATTGCTATCGCAGAGCGAAACAATTCCGTTTGACGACCGCATCAACTACAATGCCGAGCTGTCGGATTTAAGCCCACTACTTGTAAAGGCCTTTTTGAATGAGGTGAAAAGCGATTTAGCGCTCGAAGCAGACAAAATTTCTTTTGAGGATTTATGCCGACAGGTGCAGATAGTGGGGGGAACAAAAGAAATGATAAGACCTAAAAACGTTGGCTTGTTGTGCTTTTCCAACAATCCCGAAAAGTTTTTTCCTTATGCCCGAATCGAAATAGTTCATTTCTTGGATGATATTGGCGACCGTTTTGTCGAGCGGATTTTTTCCGGCTCTCTGTTTGAGCAGCTGAAGGCTGCATTATTGTATTTTAAAAATCAGGTAATCAAAGAAATGGTCATTAAAGTGCCGGAGCAAGCCGAAGCCATTCGTTTTTTCAACTATCCATATGAGGCGATAGAAGAAGCATTGGTTAATGCCGCATACCATAAAAGTTACAATGTGAGAGAGCCGATAGAAATTCGAATAAATTATGATAGCATTCAGATTCTCAGCTTTGAAGGGCCTATGCCACCGATAAGCAATGTGGATTTGAAAAAGGAAAGAATTATTTCCCGTTCGTATAGGAATCGCAGGGTAGGAGATTTTCTGAAAGAGTTGGATTATACAGAAGGGCGTTCTACCGGATTTCCCAAAATTCACCGTCACTTGAAAAAGAACTATTCTCCTGAACCTCAATTTGAAACCGACGAAAACAACTTGCATTTTCTTGCAACTATTTACTGCCATAAATTATTTGCACCTAAACCAATGGAAATCAACGAAAAAGAAAGCCTAATACTTGATTTTTGCAGACAACCAAAATCAAGTCGCGAGATTTTAGATTTTATTGGGGTAAGCTATCATAGCAAAAACATGGCAAATTATATAAGTTCTTTGATTGAGGCAGGCTTTTTATACTATACAAATCCTGAAAGCACAAAGCACAGCAACCAAAAATACATTACGGTCGAAGACAAAAAAGTGTCAGGGGTAGTGTCAGGGTAAATGCCAATGTGGGATTTTGATGATTTTGCTAATTTGCTAAGTGCCAATGTTGTAAAAATATTCTCTTGTTTAATAACCCTGTTTTTGGGTCTAAAAAAGTGTCAGGGGGGTGTCAGAGTAAATAGCAAAGTAAGATTTTGACGATTTTGCTAATTTGCTAAGTATCAATGTTATAAAAATATTCTCTTGTTTAATAGTCCATAGTCCCGTTTTGGCCTGAAAAAAAGTGTCAGAGGGTGTCAAGATTTTTTAGTCGGTCAGTAGCGACTACAATTTATTATTGATTGATGAGGATTTATCCGTCTTCATCCGTCAAATCCGCTTCATCCGCGTGCTATAAATTGACAAAAGAGGATTTCATTCTTAATTTCTTTCTACAGTCCAAGAACGTATCTCAGGCTGAATCCAACCGAGACGTTTTCTGTGTTTACGGCAGAGACATAGGGGTTGTTTTCTGTCCAGTCGAAGAAGATGCGGAAGGTGAGGTCTTTCATCAGCGCGTAGTCGCCGGTGAACTTCACCGCCATGTTTCGCCGTCCGTCGGTGATTTGGTGGGTATCTTCGGAGAGCTTTCGGATGAGGTTTTTGTCGTTGCGGTAGGTGAAGTCAGCGCGCAGGGTCAGCGAGGTGGTAGGGCTTTGCTTGTCGTTGAATCGAAATAGCTGCGGGATGTTGGCAAGAGTGTAGCCTGCCCCTGCAGCGCCTTCCCATGCGTTATTTTCTATGATTTGGTTGTTGGTCATGCTAAGGTCAACGCGCCGGTTTTTGCGCAGCTCTACGCGCGTTTGCACGCTATTTTGCCACATTACGTCGAGGCTTCCCAGCACTATCTTCTCGTCGAGGCTAACGGTGGCAATGCTGTAGGGGGAGTAAAAATCGCCCTGCGCATCTCTTTCGCCGGGTTTTTCTACGTAGTTGGTGTTGGTGGCAAAAGCGTTGATGTTGTAGGTAGAGCTGTAGGAGTGCGACAGCGTAGCCGATCTGATAAACGGCTTAAGCGCCGGTATGCGCGACAGCCCTGCGTAGGTAATGCGCCAGTTGGGTAAGGGTATTTTCGACAGGAAGTCGGTGTAGTTGATGGTCTTGTCGTTGACGGACTTTTTGAGGTATCCGGCCTCGAACGATGGGATGAGCACGTCCTGCGACAGGCCGCTGAAGCCTACAGGATACCTTCCGGGAACGCTATCGACGGTGGGGAACGAGGCGCTGCCGTAGTGTCGCTGCGCCAGCTCGTTGGCAACCACTATGCGCGAGCTGTTGAATCGGTTGTAGGCGTTTGAGCGGTAGTAGGTTTCGCTCGTTGGGTTTTCAAACGCCGTGAGGATGGAGATGGTGCTCATGCTGAACGAGCCCATTTCTACCGGCGTTGAGCTGCCGTTGTTGTTTATATCGTACCACGTTCTATTGTTGGTGTGCGACTGCGTTGCGGTGAGGTCAATGCGCAGGTCGCGGAACGGCTCGATGGTAGCGCTCATGGAGAGGTTGGTGGCGGCGTGCATCGTAAAGGGGTTGATGAACGTTGTATCGCCGATAATCCAATCGTTGCGGTAGGCGCGCGTGAGCATGTACTCGGTTGAGGTACCGTAAAAGTTGCCCCAAAAATCTCTGCTCTGCGACCCTGCAATAAAATCCCACCCCGGCGCGTTGAATCGGTATCGCTCGTCCTGCCCCAGCAGGGTAGTCTGCGGAACGTAGCCGGGCAGCATGGTCTCTCCGCTCCGCGTGTAAACAACGTTAACGTTGCGGAGCATCATCAGCGTGCGCGCTGTGAGCTTACCCGCGTACATCAGCGGATTGTCGGAGACCGGAACTTTTCCGGAGACCACCACCTTGAGGTTTTTCAGGCTTTCCGCCGATCGGATGCTAACGCTTCTGCTGTCCACCGTTTCCATGTCCACCTTTACGATTTTTCCGGCCTCGTCGTACACCTGCACCTTGATGCCCGTTGCATTTCTCAGGTTATGCTTTACGGTGCGCCTGCTGCCGCCAACGAGCGAAACGTTGCTCTGCTCAAAGGTAACATCCTTCGTCTCCTTCTTTTTGGCAGAGCGTCCGTCCATCTCCTGATTAATGCCTTTGAGCAGGTCGGACTTGTTGTACAGGGTAACGAGGTTGAAAGTTCCGTTGAGCTGAAAGTGGTTGGAGTTGCGCACTGTATTTCCCACGTAGGGCATATCGCTGCCAAGGCCGCTGCTGAATACCTGTGGAGCGTCCCATGCGTACGTTGCCCGGTAAGCAGAGGTCATGGTTATCCAGCTGAAAATAGGCAGCTTGTTGATAGGCAGAGTGTAGCCAAGTGAAAACTCGTGGTTGTAGTGCGTGTTGCGCCACTCGCTGTTGAGGGGAATGGTGTCAATATCGTGCCCTGTTGATATTTCGCGCCGCGAAAGGTTGTTGGCGCTAAAGGTGAACTTGAGGGCGCGGGTAATGTCCCACCCCAGCGTATAGCTGCGGTTGTTGACCTGCTCGCGGAAGACGATGGGGGTAATTTTTATGCCTTCGTAAAAGCTCCGCGCAATGTACTCCGTGTAGGTATCTGTGAGGTCTGTAGTAAAGCCGTACTGGTTGGGGTAGAGGGCAAGGTTGAAGTCGCGGATTATTTTCCACGAGTTGCCCTTTAGGGCTGCGCTTTTGGCCAATGGCTCAAATACGTAAGGCTTTGTGCTGTAGGCGTATGCACCCATTATCCGCTGCTCCTTACGGTAATTTCGCTCGGTGTTTACGTCGCGCAGGAGCTCCTCCCGAAAAGCGTACCCCACGGTGAAGTTGGAAATATCAGCCGGGCCGAGCAGCTTCTTACCGCTCCCCGCCACGCGCACGTTGTTGAGGCTAAAATTTTTGCGCATGGTGTAGTTGATGGCCGTATTTCTGAGCTTTTCCCGCTCCTCGTAGCCAGCCTTGTCCAGCGCGTCTTGCAGCTTAATATCGGGGTCGAACGGGTTGTAGAGGGGCACAATGTAGTTCTCGGCGTAGCCAAAGTTGAGCGGCAGGGTAACGCCCCACTTGACGGGGAAAAATTTGCCCAGCTCAAAGTTGGTTGCTATGTCGTACTGGTAGGTATCTTCTTGCGTTCGGGTGAGGATGCGGCTGTCGAGGCTGCCAAAGCCTGCTTTTGACATGCTGCCGGCGAGCGATACGTTGGCAAAGTCGGCAAAGTTGGCGGCAATGCGCATGTTGGCCGCCCAGCCTCTTTCTTCGTTGAAGTTGGTAAAGCGCAGCTCGTTTACCCACACAATTCCGTCTTTGGCCAAGCCGTCGTCTTGGCTCAGCAGGCCTTTGTGCACGGGATTTTTTACGCCTATCATCAGCACGTGCACTTCTCCGAGGTTGGGGTTGCCCACCACGCGGACGGTGTTTTTGCCGTGCTCCTTTTCGTATATCGAGGTGAGCGTCATGCCGGAGGCGGTGCGCAGGCGCGTATTGCGCTCCAGCTTCAGGTCGGTGAAAACGCTGAGCGGAATATCCAGCTTATTCTCCACAGGCCAAACCAGCTCGCGCTGCCCCTCGGTGTAGCGCCCGTGGGGGGTGAGCTTCAGCGGGATTTCGTACTCGTAGTAGTTGTAGCGGTAGTCGCTGCCTACGCGCACAAACAGCGAGAGGTCGTTATCCTTGAGGCGCGATTCGTTGATTGCCTCGGCGTGCACGTCCATTATCAGGCGGCGAAACTGCCGCATGTCGAGGGTAGCATTTTTGTACGTTGCCCGAGCGTCGCCGTCGGCGAGGTTGTTTATGGTAAGCATCATTGCCTGTTCGTTGCGCTGCACCTGCTGGTTGGTGGTGTTGTCTATAATGCGGCTAATGCCCGGCGGCAGCAGGTAGTTTATGGGGAATCGGTCGGAGTTTTCCTCTATGCTCACCGCCGAAATATCGATAGAGCCTGTTCCCGTTTCGGGCTGCGCCAGCCCCTCTTGGGTTTCGAGAAGCGAGTAGCTGTACTTGCGCCATTCGCCCCGCACCAAGTCGAGCTTAGCAAACCGGCAGATGACGGTGGTGTCAAATCCTGTGAGGAACATGCGCATAAAGCGCATCGACTTGAAATCCTCGATGTTGTTGAATGGCTTACCGTCAACAACCGGAATTTTGAACTGATACCAGTGGGCTGTTTGGTGATCGCCGTAGTCGGGGTCGTTCATCTCCACGGTGCGCACGTCGGCGATGTAGTTTTGGCCTACCCTGTTGGGGCTAATGGCGTCGGGCGTTAGGTCGATGTAGTATTCGTAGTAGCTTTCCAGCTCGTTCAGCGTGTTATCCTGATTTATATCCTCCGTGTTGGGCATGGTGGTAGCCGAGGTTGACAGCCCTCCCGAGGCCACCGGCGAGTTGCCCTCCGGGTTGTTGTACCGCTTGTAGCGCGTAAGAATATCCAGCTGCTGCGCGTCGTAGTCCGACCCGCGGTAGTAGTGGTACAGGTCGTTCGAGGGGTCGCTCTCAAAATCCTGCGCGGCGTCAGGGCTCAAAACGCCTCTAATGTGGCTCAAGTATTGGTGTCGCCGCTCAAAAAAGGTGCGCGCCTGCTCGCGGTTCATGCCGTCGTACCCCACATCCTGTATGGCGCGGGCAGACTCGTTGTTGTCAAACGTGTTGACCAGCGACTGCACCTTGGGCACATACCCCCACGGCGTTTCTTCTATCAGCGTGGTATCGTAGGGGTACGGAAGCCCGTTCTCGAACGATTTGCGGGTATCGTTCAGCACATCCTCCGACACGTCGCCAAGGTTGAAGTACAGCCTACCGTTGCTGTACTTGCTCCTGCTGCTCGACGAGCGGGAGTAGATAAACGGGTCGAGCATCCAAAATTCAATATACTCAATGTTCGACGTTTCAAAATCGGTAATGGGCAGCGCGCGCATCATAGCGCCAAAGTTGGTGCCGGGCGTTTTGAGCGAGCCGTTAGCCCTAAGCCCCTTGCCGGGGAATTTTGCGTCATTGTCAAAGTCGATGTAGTTGTACGGCCCGCGCTCGTTGGGGTAGTAGGCCACGTTGAGCACGGATATTTTAGCGTCCACGCCGATTACGAGGTCTTTTTTGGGAAAAATTTCTTTTTCGTCAATTTCGCGCACGTAGTGGTTTTTGCAGAACAGCCGCTGGTTGCTCCGCATGTAAGCTGGCGTTGACGAGGTATTGCGCAGGAACAGAGGGTCTATTACGTACCACGCCAGCTTTGAGCGGTAGTAGCCGCTGCTGAGCGGCCTGTCGGTGGTGGTGGTAGCGCTTCCGCCGGGGAAGTGCCGTCCGCCGGAGGCGTTCACCTCTTCGGGCGTGCTCCCCAGCGCCCACGTGGTGTACTGCTTGAGGTCGATGGTCATTTTGCTCGCCTCAAAGTCGTCGATGTAGGTTGTACCCGATTTCCCGATGGCGCTGGAGTGCCCCGGCAGCAGCTGCGCAAACTCGCCGTCCACCGTTATCCGCGATGGGGCTTTGGTCTCAATAAGCGGGATAGCGTCTACCATCTTGGTGAGCAGGTTGACCTCCCTGCTGTACGACCCGTTGAGCCCCCAGATGGTGTTCGATATAGGCTCGTCGCCGTAAGTCACCTTTTGCGTTAGCGGGCGCTCCGAGAGGTGGAGAATAGTTGCCCCCAGCTTGAAATCCTTGGAGAATTGGTACTTAAGGTTGGTACCCAGCAGCGTTTTTTTCACAAACGAGAACATCTCCATGCTCTCCATCGAAACCTGTAGCGGGACGTTGGAGCCTAAGTACACAGGATTGATAATTTGCACGCGCCCAAGCGTATAGTTCACCGTGTAGTCTACGTTTTCTATCAGCTTAATGCCGCCGGCGGTGACCACCACCGAGCCTTCGGGAATATCGGTAGCGTTGAGTATGATTTCGGAGCCGGAGGTAGACTTGTACGATCCGGTGAGGCGAAACTTGTTCTTGTCGGCAAATTGGCGCGCCTTTACCAGCGTAGAGTCGTATAGCTCGTTGTAGACGTAGCTGTTGGCTATGGGGTAGCCTATTTTTGCGCCGAGGTCGCGGCCAAACGGCTCCAGCACCGGAAATATCACTACCACCCGTCCGCCGGGGGACGACACCGTAATGCCCTCCACGTAGTCAAATCGCCCGTCGGGGTAGCGGTTGCCGGCGTTGTTCAGGTTGTCGAGGTTGAGCACCTGTAGCAGCGGTAAATTTTTTGCGTTGCCCTCGGTGAGGTACGGCACGTTGGTGCCCACAGCGTCGTCGTGGTACATCACGTTGAAGATAAAGTTGTCGGAGCTGAGCTGGTAGGTTTCGAGGCTGTAAACGTTCTTCATCATCAGCGGCCACGTGTTGAAGCGCGGCGACAGGTTGCTTCCCTTTATCATTTTGACAAACAGCGCCTTGGGAGCAGCCACGCCGTCGTCGTAAAATTCGCCCACGCGGTAAGTTCGGCCGCCCATAGTGTACTCAAACGCCACCGCCAGCACCTCGTCGGCGTTGAGCGGATAGTTGAGCGAAATGTAGCCCAGCTGGGAGTTGAAGCGGTAGTCGTTTTCGGGGGTAAGCCGTCGGGCGTTTTCTATCTTTTCAAAATCTTTCACCTGCTCCAGCCCAAGCCCCTTCAGCACATCGTTGGCGGTGGACATGTTGCGCGCAGCGTCTCTGCCTTTTATATCCTGATAGAGGATGTTGTTATCGTTGCTGGGAGCGCCGTTGCCGCTGCCCAGCGCGTCGAGCGCGATGATGTTGCGCGAGCTCTCAAACCGGTTGTTGCGGTTGGTAATCCACACCTCGAGGCGGGTGATGTTTATTCCCGATTGAATGAGCGGGAGGTACTTCAGAGCATCGTTGTAGCGGTTGCGGAAGTAGTGCGACAGGAAGAAGTGGCGGTTAGCGTCGTACTTGTCGACGGCAATGTCAAACAGGGTCGTTTGCGCGCCGCCCTTCACGTTGATGGTGGACGATTGCCCCTTTTGCTCCGAAACGATGCTCTCTATGGTCAGGTGTCCAAACTTAAGCTCGGTTTTCAGGCCAAACAAGCTTTGGCTGCCGGTGATGAGCGACCCCGACAGCGGCAAGCTGACGTTACCGGCCTCTATTTTTTGGATAATCTGGTCTTCATCTCCCTGATAGTTAATCTTTATCAGGTCTTGAAAGTTGAAAGTGAGGTCGGTGCTGTTGATAAAGTTGATGTTGATGCGGTCGCCGATAGAGCCGGAGGCGTTGATTTGCATGTTCACCTTAAAGTCGAACGCTCCGTGCGACCGGTACTGCTCCGGAATGGTAGGGTTGTCTGTGCGCGTCCAGTTGTAGGCAAAAATGGCCTCTACTGCTCCCTGTATGTTGAACTTGATAAGGTCGCTGCCCAGCAGGTTTGAGACTAAAGCCGACTTTATCCTTATGTTGGGGATAAGCTTCGAGGCGCCCTCGCCGCTTTGCGAGGCGCTGCTCATCTCGCTGCTGCGACGGGTATTCCAAGCTTCGCGCACGGAGTTGTCAAACTGGTAGCGCCGGTACTCCTCGCTGTTCATGACCTTCACCGGCGTTCCGTGCCTGTCCTGCCCCTTGTTGTAGAAGGTGTACAGCCTGTTTCGGTCGTCGTAATCAACATCGTATGTATCCGACTCTTTCGCAGCAGGCTCCCACGATCTATCTTCGCCCGAAGGCGCAGCCATGCTTTCCATTGTCGTTATGGCAATGGTTGCTGTGAGAGAGAACGTTAGTGAGAGGCGATAAATGAAGCTCAAGATTCCTGCTATTTTTATAGTCGTTGTAAGGCGCTTCGTATCAATTCTTCCACGCTTTGCCTGTTATTCTGCTTAAATACAGCGTCCACCGCTTTTTCGGTCGTCGCCTTTGGAAATCCCAGCGCAAGCAGGGCGGCGGTAGCCTCCTTGCGTACGCTGTCTGTTGGCGCTCCTGTAAATCCTCCGCCTCCGGCTGCCGATGGCTTGAGCGATTTTCCTTTCAGGTCAACCACTATGCGCTCGGCAGTTTTTAGGCCGATACCCTTAATGCTTTTGAGTACGCCAACGTCGCCAACCGCAATGGCGGTGGTGAGGTCGCCGCTGTTGAGCGACGATAGCATAATGCGCGCCGTTGCCGCCCCCACGCCCGATACGCTGATGAGCATGCGGAAGAGCTCGCGCTCGTCGACGTCGGCAAAACCGTAGAGCACGTGCGCGTCGTCGCGCACCTGCTGGTGCAGGTAGAGCTGCACATCGCTGCTGTCGGTTAGCTGTGTGTACGTTTGCAGCGATATGTTGATAAAGTAGCCTATGCCCGCCGCCTCTACTACGGCGTAGGTGGGTGTAAGCGTTGCTAATGTGCCTTTTATATATTCGTACATTTACGCAATTTGAAGGTTTGAAAATCTGAAAAAAACAGCGGCCGTGCCTTACTTTTCCATCTCCAGCTTTGTAGCGGGTAGCGGGTTTTTGACCAGCTCGTCGTACTCCTTGCGATGCCTGTAGGCGTCGCAGGCCAAGTACAGCGCAGCGCGAAACGAATCGGGCGATGCCTTGTCCTTACCCGCAATGTCGTAGGCTGCGCCGTGAGTAGGAGAGGTGCGTATTATGGGCAGACCACAGGTGTAGGTTATGCTTGCGCCGGACGAGAGCGTCATGAAGGGAGCCAGCCCTTGGTCGTGGTACATGGCAAGCACAGCGTCAAAGCGGGTAGCGCAGTTTTGCCCAAAAAAGTTATCGGCGGGGTACGGGCCAAAGGCCAAAATCTTGCTCTTGATAGCCTCCTCCACCGCCGGAATAATAACATCCATCTCCTCCGTGCCAATCTGTCCGTTGTCGCCGGCGTGAGGGTTTAGCCCAAGCACCGCTATGCGGGGTTTGGGTATCAAGAAATCTCGCCTCAGCGTCATGTCAAGCAGGTGCAGGTGACCAATTATCAATTCTTTGGTAATCTCTGCCGGAACTTGCGACAGCGGCATATGCCTTGTAGCAATGGCCATGCGCACGGTGCTATTTACGTGCAGCAGGAGGTGGCTTTTAGCCTCAAAAGCGTTGGCCAAAAATTCGACGTGCCCCGGAAACGTGTAGTCCGTAGAGATATTCTGCTTCCTGAAAGGCGATGTGACCAGCACGTCAACCTTGCCGCCTTTCAGGTCGCGGATAGCGGCGTCCAGCGCTGCCAGCGCGCCCTTACTCGACACCTCAGAGGCTTTGCCGAGCTCCACCTTTGCCTCGTCATCCATTACGTTGATAATGTTGGAGCGCTTGCTGTTAGCATCATCTGCGGAGCGGATAATGTTGAAGTTGAAGTTGTCAACGCCGCTTATCGTTTTACGGTAGAATGCGCCTACCTTGGGCGAACCGTATATGATAGGTGTACACATATCCAGCACGCGAGGGTCAATAAGCGTTTTGATGATTACCTCGTAGCCAATGCCGTTGATGTCACCTTGAGTTATGCCAACTTTGATTTTAGGTTCTGCCATTATTGTTGTGTTATGTTTTTTCTCCTACGGGGAAACTGTGAGTAGCAAAAATACCAAAAATAGCCGCGTGGAGCATTATGTGCCTGTTAAATAAGTTTACAGCTCGACGAAAACAGCGGCGTGCTCATCCTGTTTTGCCGTTCAACCTGTTTTGTTGACGAATACGGCGCTCAAGCATCTTCTTTGAGCAAAGGTTGGCGCTATGCTTTGCCGGATTCGCAGTAAATCCCAGCGCTTTGTAAAGTTTTTGCCCAAAAATGTGCAGCGGTGCGAAATTTTCGGCCACGCTACCTGCGGCAGGCAAGAAAACAGCTTAATACAAAGGCTGTTTTGTAAAATTATCGGCTACGTTATCGGCCACGCCCGCAAAACTTTTTCCCACCCCAAAGTAACCACATTAATACCTAAAAATCAAATATTTGGCCAAATTTAACACTTCGCAAAGCCCAGCAAGATGTAATTTGCCCCCGCAAAAAATTTCTGCAACCACAAGCATCAGCACAAAAAATGCTAAAACAAGCACGGGTTTTAGTTGTTGCAAGCCTTAATTTGCTTATTTTTGTGCCCAAATTCATTGAGTAAATCGAATTAAGTAAAACATAACCCCGTATATTACATGGCACAAGAATTACAGCACAGGCAACCCGACAGCGCTCCGTCGTCGGCATTTGAATTTGCCACCAAAGCCGTTCACGCCGGCGAGGAGGTTGACCTTAGAGAAGGGGCAACCGGCGAAGTGGTGACCGCCATACACCTTGCCACCACCTACGCCCGAAAAAAAGTAGCCAAGCCGGAACGCTACGAGTACGTTCGCCTGCAAAACCCCACCCGCGAAGCGCTGGAGGTTAAGCTGGCCTCGCTGGAAAACGCGCGCTACGGGTTGGCTTTCAGCTCCGGAATGGCGGCCGAAACATCCCTCCTGCTGACGCTGCTCAAGTCGGGCGACCACATCGTAGCCTTTGACGACCTGTATGGCGGCACTAAGCGCCTGTTTGAGCAGGTGTTTGCTAATTTTGGCGTCGAAGCCTCATACGTCGACGCCACCAACGCGCAGCTGGTGGAGCGCGCGCTAAAGCCGTCCACCAAGATGGTGTGGATAGAATCGCCCACCAACCCTTTGCTCAAGCTCGCCGACATACGCGCCATTGCAGCTATCACCCAAAAGCGCGGGCTGATTTTGGTGGTGGACAACACCTTTCTATCGCCCTACCTCCAACGGCCGTTAGACTTGGGCGCCGATGTGGTGGTGCACAGCGTTACCAAGTACCTTGGCGGGCACAGCGATGTGCTGGGGGGCGCTTTGCTGGTCAACAGCGAGCCGCTCTACGAGCGGCTACAGTTTCACCAAAATTCGACAGGTGCGGTGCTCCCGCCCTTCGACTCGTACCTCACGCTGAGAGGCCTCAAGACGCTGGCGCTGCGCATGGAGCAGCACGGCAAAAACGCCCTTGCCATAGCGCGCTACTTAGAAAAGCATCCCAAGGTGAGCCGAGTGTTTTACCCGGGGTTAGAGAGCCACCCGCAGCACGCGCTGGCAAAGTCGCAGGCAAGCGGCTTTGGCGGGGTGCTGTCGTTCGACGTAAAAGGGACGATGGCCGACGCCGAGAATTTTTTGGAGCGCCTAAAGTTGTTCACGCTGGCCGAAAGCTTGGGCGGCGTAGAATCGCTCATTGAGCTTCCCTCGCTGATGACGCACGCCTCGGTAGAAAAAGCCGAGCGCGAAAAAGTAGGCATTACAGACACCCTAATCCGCGTATCGGTGGGCATAGAGGGCGTAGCCGACCTAATTGCCGACTTGGAGCAGGCGCTGGCCTGAGGTCTATTGCCTATGCTTTTGGCTGGTTTTGAGGTTGCTTCATGTACTCATCCTCCATTTTCATCTTCATCTGAATGTCACTGCTCTCGGAGGCCATGTGCAGGCGGTGAATGATGTGGCGGTAAGCCGCTGGAAAGTCGTCCTCGCTTACGTTTAGGGTGTGATGGCTTTTGGTGAGATTTTCCTGATCAAAGACGCTTAGCAGCGTCTCAAGGTCATTGCGGCGGCGCTGCTTGAGGCATGCTATCTGGATAATCCAGGAGTGGTGGTACATGCTTTTGAAAAATTCATGCGTGGCGCTCAGATTTTCGCCTGTTGAGCCATCCCTCACGCTGCTGCTTGTATGGATGACGGAGCTTTCGGGAAAGTGAACGTCATGATCCAAAATGAAAATGCAGTATGTTTGGCAGGACATACCCAAATAGGGGCGCAAGCGCGTGATGTCCGAGTCTGCCTTGACTTTCTGCAGCTCTATCATCACTTTCTTAAGCCCGCCGCTGGGTAGGGCTATTTGGGCGGAAAAGTCCTGCTGATATATAGCAAATACAGCTTCTTTTCC
>JAIRXY010000007.1 GCA_031268055.1 Prevotellaceae bacterium
CCCCCAAAAATAGCCTACGATATTTTCTTCATAAGCATCGCTACTGCGGCGGCAACGCTTGGCTCTGTGCCGAGCAGACGGATAAATTCGCTGCCGATAATTGCGCCGTTGGCGTTGGCAAACGCCGCGTCGAGGGTTGCTTTATTCGATATTCCAAAGCCTATCAAGCGCGGATTGCGAAGCTTCATGGCGTCAATTCGGCGGAAGTAGGCAAGCGTATTCTCGTCGAAGCGCTCCCTGGCGCCGGTGGTTGAGGCGGTCGATACCATGTAGATAAATCCCGATGTGTTGTTGTCAATCAGGCGTATCCGCTCGTCCGACGTTTCGGGGGTAATCAGCATGATGAAGCGTATGCCGTACTTGTCGCCCGAAGCCTTGAAGTACACCATGTAATCCCTAAAGGGCAGGTCGGGGATGATAACGCCGTCAACGCCAACCTCGCTACAGCGACGGCAGAATGTGTCGATTCCAAGCTGTATCACTGGGTTGAGGTAGCCCATCATGACGAGCGGCAGCGAAACGCTGCTGCGAATGTCCTCAAGCTGCAAAAAGAGCTTGCTCAGGGTCATCCCGTTTTTCAGGGCTGCTGTTCCGCTTTGCTGAATAACCGGCCCGTCGGCTAATGGGTCGGCGAAAGGAATACCAATCTCCACCATATCTGCCCCCTGTGCGGCAAGCTCACGGATGATGGTTGCCGTATCGTCCGGCTGCGGATACCCCGCCGTAAAGTACACGGATAGGATATTTTGCCGCTTTGCGGCAAAAAGGTCATCTATTCTGTTCGTCATATATTTTCTATGGTATTTGCCGGCAGCCATCCCTGATTGCCATCGGCTGTTTTTACTTTTTTCCAGCTGCCAATAGCTTCCAGCACGGCTACTTTTGTTCCCTCGTGCAGCACAAACAAGTCAACGCCTCCCGCGTCGGGCGATGCTTTGACGGAGGTCACCGGAGCGTACACTACGGCCTCGGTGTGGCTGCTGAGGTGGCGCTTTTCGCGGACGGCAACGTAGGTGGCCACAAGCGACAGGCACAGGCACGCAACGGCAAAGGCAAACGACACTTTTTTCCGCATCGAAGTGCGACCAAATACTACAACGAGCGCCAGCATTAGCGTGGCGGTAAAAAGAGCAGCGCCTATAGCGCCCCACGTATCAACGCCAAAAATGCCGCAAAATGACTGTATCCACGTCACAACAAAGAACTGCTCTATCGGCTCTATTTTGTCCACTATTTGCAGGTTGGAGAGCTCCAGATTGTAGCGAATATCTTCGTCGTCGGGGGCAAGCCGGAGCGCGCGCTCGTAGTAGAGTATGGCTTTGGCCGTTTCGCCCTGCTTGTAAAACGAGTTACCGGCATTGTAGAATAGCGCTGCATTGACTGCTCCGCTTTCCTCAAGCTGCAAGTATGCCTCCGAAGCCTCGGCGTACCTGCCTTCGGAGTAGAGCGCATTTGCCTTTTGCCACGTAGTATCCGCTGCCTGCGCACACGCAAAAAGTGGTAACGCTGCTGCACAAAGCGCGGCTGCTAATATTTTTACTGCTATAATCACCATTTATCAAATATTGAATTTTGAATTTTGAATGAAAACCTTACAAATTTTGAATTTTGAATTTTGAATGAACATACTCTATCGTCTGAACTGTGATTTTTTGATTTATATGATTTTCAATGAAATCAAGCCAAATCATATAAATCAGTCAAATCAAAAAAATCACAGTTCAGACAAAATTCAAAATTCAAAATTTCCCCGCTTTATTTTCCTGCTTCTACTTCACCCTCTGCTCCAGCTTGCTGATAACGCCGACGGCTTCGTGGTATAGCAAGGTCATCTCCTTGCGGCCGCTACCCGGAGCATACCTCGCAAACTCGCACTCGTCAATTACGCTGATGAATGTTTCGATGTACTGCTCTTCGATGTTGCGCTCTGCAAATGCCTCTCGCGCGTTCTCGCGCGAGAGTTCGGACACGGGAATATTCAGCTTATCGCTCAGGTAACCCCATATAGCGCGCAGCAGCTCGTCGTAGAAGCCTTGAGCGTTGCCGACCTTAAGCAGCTGGGCAGAATTTTTTAGCCGCCTTTTCGCAACTTTGTTGGCTTTACGGTTGCGCACCAGCACCACATTTTGGCTGTTCTTTCTGTGCTTTTTCAGCCATACGTACAGCACAGCAAACACCAAGATTAGCGCAACGTACAGCAGGTAGAACAGCATGGAGCCAAAAAACAGCCGGTCTTGCTGCGCAAGCGTTACGCCGGTTTTGATGAAGCGTATATCCTTCCCCAAAAACTTTATGCCCTCCCTGCGCCCTTCCGCCGAGGCGTAGGTTTGCTGCGATTTGGTATCTTTCTCCACCGATATGGTGTGCGCCTGCGTGAGCAGCGTAACGTACTTTCCCGTGGCCGGATTGAAGTAGGAGAACTCAATGGGAGGAATGGTGAACTCGCCCGCGCTGCGGGGGATGAACGGAATTTCAAACTGCCGGTAGCCGCTTGCTCCGGCATCGGAGTTTTTGATGGCGTCGGTGGTTTTGGTGTCGTATGGCTCGAAGTCCACAGGTAAATCAACCTTGGGCGCATTCATCAGCTTCAGGTTTCCGTTGCCCGATATGCGGACGGTGAGCGTGGTAGCATCGTTGGCCACCAGCTGCTTTTTGGAGAGCGACGATTCTATCTTGAAGCTCCCCACAGCCCCCGAAAACGAGGCGGGCGCTCCGCCGGGCAGCTCCTTCACCCTTACTTTCAGCACTTTCGATTGCAGCGACTTGCGGATATTTTGGTAGCCTCCGCCAAAAAAATCTTCAAACATATCGCGCGACCTCGTGCGCACCTGCATTATCACATCTATCTCGTTTGACGAAATGGTCAGCTCGCCCGACTGCTGCGGAAAAAGCAGCTGCTTCCACAGCAAGCCTACATCGTACACCACCCCGCTTACGTTTTCCCGGGTAAAGTTGATTTCCTGCGGCGTCTCTATATCTTGGCTCCAGAAGCCGTTGTAGATGGGCTTTTTTACATTTTCAAAGTTACGGATGGAGTTGCCGCGCGTGTAGAGCTTGGTTGCCGCCACCAGGTATTCGCCGCGGTATACCTCCGTCTTGCTTAGCGTAACTCCCAAGTAGAGCGAATTTTCGCCGCCGGCTGAGGCTGCCGGTTGCTGTCCGCCGCTGCCGCCTTGCTGCACCGCGCGCTGCTCACCCTTGACACATTCAATGGCAAATGGCTGCGTTTGCGCCTCATCGTTCCCCGCCTTTACTTTTGCCTGACCAATGGTAAATTTTCCCTCCTTTTCGGCGTACAGCGTGTAGGTGAACGAGTAGGTTGTGCTCTGCGTAACTTTCCCGTTGACTATCTGTACCTGCGTGTCGTCTCCCCGCACCGGCCCTGCGGTTACAACAAAACCCTCTATGTTTGGCGTGAAGAAGTGGTCAACTTTTCCGTTGGCTACAAATGTTACGCGGAACATTTCTCCAACCGTAACCACGCGCGGCGCCTGTATCTCCAGCTGCAAGTTTTGGGCGCAAAGTTGCGCCGAGCACAGCATAATGGCCAATGCTGCGAGCATCGCTCTTAAACCAATAGCTATTTTGTTGAGCATACGTATGTTTATCAATTACGAATTTTATCAAATGACGAAATACCAATAAATATGCGGCCTGCATAGACCTACATATACTTTACCAATTCTTATCTGTGGTGCGCTGCTTGGCTTTCTGCGCTTTCTCTTTTTTTACCTTTTCCTGCGTATCTTTTTCCTGCTGCTCCAGCGCCTGCAACATTCGCTGTGCATCTTCTTTAGAAATTTTTTCTTCTTGCTGCTGCTGCTGCTGCTGCTTGTCCTGCTGGTCTTGCTTATCTTGGTTATTTTGCTGCTGCTGCTGCTGCTGTTGCTGCTGGTCTTTATTCTCGTCGTTCTTATTTTGATCTTGGTTTTGGTCTTGATTTTGGTCTTGGTTTTGCTGCTGCTGTGGTTGCTGCTGTTGCAGGTTGCTCATGGCCTGCGCGTAAACCAGATTCTGCTTGGCCTCCATATCATCCGGGTTGAGGCGTAGCGACTTTTTATAGGCCTCAACAGCAGCCCTGAAATCTTGCTCGCGCATGTAGGCGTTACCCTGATTGTAGTACGCTGCCGCCTTTTGCTTGTCGTTCACGTCCGATTCGGCAACGTTTTCGTACAGCTTGCGCGCCTGCTCTACCTGCTGCTTGCTTCCTTCATTTTGCATATCGGCCGAATCCAGCTGCTTGTAGAGCGCATTGCTCAGGTTAAACTTGGCGTTGGCGCTCTCGGCAACCTTATCTAAGGCGCGGCGATACTCTATCTCGGCGGCGGCGTAATCGCCATTTTTGTACGCCTTATTGCCTGCCCTCACATCCTTTCGCTCGGCAGGAAGACCGTAAAGCAAGGCAGGCAAAAAGCACCAAAGCGCAAGCAGCGCAAAAAGCCCCTTTAAGTTTCCAATCATAATCTTATAGCATTAGTTGTTACGTATGGAATGTGAGGTTCAACCCTCCAAATTGCTCGGCTTGCTTGCTCGTTTGCAATTCGGCAAGGTGAAATACCTCTTCTTCCGTTTTACTGTCGGGAATCAATTTTTTCCACAATTCCAATTTTAAGTATTTTGTTGTCATAGCCTGCTTGTTCTATGTACTTCGTATATCGTGAATAAACTCGCGGAATAAGTGCAACTTTTTCTTTACTATGGCGTAAACTATTACCAAATCAATTTTTTCATAGCAATGAGCTATAAAATTCCGAAATTTCACCATTTCGATATAATCCGGATTTTGAGAAATAATACCCAGCTCCTGCATTTTTTTTATCGTATCTGCCGAGTTGCTCGGAGGCTGCTGATTTTCAAGTGCAAGTATGCGTTCGCAGGTGTCAATTACGGCTTCTATGGCTACCTGCAAGGCGCGCTCTGTTGCGTTTTGAAGCATCGTGCTTTCTTGCAGCATGGCAAAAGAAGTAATTCCCCAGCTCTCGATCTGGCTTACCTTTTCAGCTATGGCCAACAATTTTTTTTCAATTACTCCATTGTACTTCATATCCGCGATAACTCAATCGTTTTCTCATCCAGTACATTTCGTCTTCGTACAGGCGGCAGGTGCGCGCGTAAAAGTTAACGTATTCTTCTCTGCTTTCAGCTCTCACAAAAAGTTGTTGTCCGCTCAGCGCCTCAAAAGCCAAAACAGGGTCAGCCTTTTGCAGCATCACAATGTCTACCGGAACATTGCCCCCGATGATTTTCTCTACCTGCGCCTCAACGTCGAAGCGAACAAGCGCGTCGCTGCCAGTGTAGTAAACAGCAATGTCAACATCAGAGCCGTAGCTCACCGCGCCATTTTGCGACGAGCCGAATATGTATGCAAAATTTATTTCAGGAAAATGTTCTCTAATTTCCTGT
>JAIRXY010000090.1 GCA_031268055.1 Prevotellaceae bacterium
CGGATATTCTACCGGAGCAGCAATACCTAATTATTAGGATAGCCGCCGCAGCATATTGATGGCACACGGAATTTGATAGCACACGGATGAAACGGATTGGACGGATGAAGACAGATAAATGCTCAATTTTTTGTAGAGACGTGGCATAGTACCACGTCTCTACATTCAAAATTCAAAATTCAAAATTTTCCACGTCTCTACATTCAAAATTCAGAATTCAAAATTTCCCCAGCTTACTTCAGCAGGTTTTTTATGCGCTCATCGGGCAAGGCGCTAACGCCCTCCACGATGCTTTGCGCGTTGAGGTGCGCGCCTTTGAGGGAGGTGTGCGTATGGTCGTTTTTGAAGTATTCGAGCGCGCCGGATTTTCCTATTTTCTCCAGCTTGGCGGCAGAAATTTCGTTCAGGTCAATGAAGTAGGCGCCCATTGCCTCGGCAGCTTCCTTTGCCCACAGGCCGTAGGCGTCGTTGTTGCGAACTACCGTACCTTCCGACGTCCACTGGTTGCGGGGGGTGTGGCTTAGTACAACCGGAATGGCGCCTTTTTCGATAGCCTCACCAGCAAACTTACGAATGTACCAGCCATAGGTGTAAATTACCTGATTGCGTCGCGTAGCAGCCATTAGCATAACCTTGCTTTCGTCGCCCGAGCCTTTCAGCTCGCCGCGGGCTTTCCCAACGTTGACGTCTCCGCCGTCGTTGTGCCCAAACTGTATGAAGACAATATCCCCCGGTTGGAGAGCGTCGTACACCCTGTCCCAGCGTCCTTCGTCGAGGTAGGTGCGTGCGCTCCGGCCTGCCATTGCCTGATTGTCCACAGCTGCTTTATCGACATCGAAGTACTGCCCAAGCACGCTTCCCCAGCCCCACATATCCGTTGAATCCTTATCGCCGTTTTTTACGGTGGAGTCGCCAATGGTAAAAATCAGGGGTTTTCCGGCCACGCGCTTTGTCCCTGCCAGCTTGACTTTTGCTTCGGGCTTGAGCCGCTGCGCCAGCTCGCTCAACGCTTTGTTTGCCCGTATTCCGTCTACGGCAGAGGCAGCGTTGACCTTTGCGCCAAACGCGCTTGTGTGGATAGCGTCGCCGTAAAACATGTATCCTACCTTATATTTTCCGAATTTTTCGTACTTGAGCGCGGTAATGTTATTGAGGTCAATGAAGGGGATGTCTTGCTCCTCTGCAACCTGCTTTGCCCACAAGCCAAACGTTTTGTCTACGCGAGCAATCTCGCCGCTGTCCGTCCACGAGTTTCGGGGCGTGAGCGATAGCAGGACGGGGTATGCGCCTTTTTCTTTTGTCTCCCTGATGTACTTCCGCAGGTATTCGCCGTAGGTGTAGACAGTTTCTTGCTTGCCCGTTTCCAGAATCGTAACCACGAGGCTATCATTACCGATTCCTCTGATGGAGGCGCGCGCCCGCTTCGAGTCGTATGGTCCGTTGTCGTTGTGCCCCAGCTCAATAAATACCCAATCGCCCGCTTGTACACCACGAAGCACATCCGGCCAAAGGGTGTTGTAGAACGATCGGCTGCTTGTGCCGCCCAAGGCGTGGTTTTCGACGGTTATTTTTTGAGCGTCAAAGTAATCCTCCATGTAAAATCCCCATCCCCACTGTCCATTATCCCCATTTCCGCGGGTGCCCGTCCTCATGGTAGAGTTGCCCACCAAAAAAAGCGTCGGATTGCTGCCCTTACGCGACGACCCTGCGGCGGGGCGCAGCATTTTTACCTTGTTCAGGCTATCCAGCGTATTGTCCACAACGTTGTTTACGTCCTCCACAGGAGGAGGCACATTGGCCGCGCAGCATAACGGCGCTAAGGCCATAAAAAGATACAGAAATTTCATAGCTCAAGTGTATTAATGGTTAACGATTTCTTTCACCAGCTGCACGCCGTCGGGGAGGTCAACTTCCACCTCCTTAATGCTGACGTTGGGTGCATCGTCCAGCACAAATGCCGGCCGGTAATCTTTTTCCATAAAGCTTACGCTAACTTGATGGAAGCGGATGTTGCGCGCATGCCTGATAAAAAATGCCGAAGCAGGTATTGTCCCAAACATCCACGGTTCGGGGTAAAGCTTTTCGTTTTCGGGCGGCGTGATTTCGCCATCTTCCTTGGCGTAGCCGCCCTTGTAGCTAATGCGAATGTTGCTCAGCGTTACATCCTCAATGTAGCTCCCCGGTACGCCGCTGATGATGGAGGCGTACCGCGAATCGGCATTGTAAACGTTTACGTTGCTGATGGCGATTCGGCGCATTTCTCCTACCGGCGTACCTTTTGGGCTGCGCAGGCGCGCGCCAAGGCGAAGAAAAATCGGAGCGTTGACAATATCGCGCATGGTTATGTTGCTGATGGTTACGTCTTCTAAATGTCCTCCATCAACGGTTTCGAGGGCAAGCCCCCGGCAGCGCTCAAAAATGCAGCTGGATATGGCAATATTCTTAAATCCGCCGCTTGACTCGGTGCCAAACTTAATCCTGCCGGTAACAAAACCCTGATCGGGCGCTTGCGGCTCGTCGCGCCGGAAAGTACCGTTGGCCACAGTCCCCCTGTCATATCCGCTCACAAAGCAGCCTGTGATGGTAACATTCTCCGTGTCCCTAAATCGCCCCAGCGCATAGCTTGCCTTCAGCACAATGGCGTCGTCCCAGGGGGAGTTGACCGTGCAGCTGGATATTCGCACGTTGCGGCAGCAGTCAATATCCAGCCCGTCGCGGTTGGTGTCGATGAGGAGGTTGTCGATGGTCATGTTGTCCACGCCGGTAGCCAGCAGAGCAAAGTGCCCGCAGTGGAGCATTTTGATGTCGCGTATGGTCACGTTGCGGCACTCCTTGAGGCTTATGGCCTTGTTTCCTACACCTTTCAGGCGGCTTTCCTCGCGCGTAAGCCCCATTCCGTAGATAGCCCCCTGCCCGCAAATGGCAATATCCTCCAGCCCAATACCCCATATCAGGCTATTTTTCCAGTGGCTATGCCCAAAGTCTTGATACGGGGAGGCATCGTTCGCTTCGGCCTCGTCGTAGCCCTCGTGTTCCGAGGGAAAAGCCGCCGTGATGGTTGCCCCCTGCTCAAGGTAGAGCGTAACGTGGCTTTGCAGGCGAATGGAGTAGCACAGGTAGTCGCCGGCGGGGACGTACACCGTTCCGCCGCCATTCTTGCCGGCTTCTTCTATGGCGCGGTTAATGGCAGGAGTTTCGATGGCGCGCCCGTCGCCTACGGCGCCAAAATTTTTTACATCGTACATTGCCGCTTGCAGCGTCAGGGCATGGCAGGCAAGAGGCAAGAGGGTGCATGCAAGTCGAGAGATGTTCATTGTTATCAGGTTTTTAATTCGTTAGGCTATAGCTGCGGTAGCATGTAGTAGGCGTAGTCGGCCTTTGCGCTCTGCACGTATACGCAAAAGTAGTACTTTTGTCCGTTCAGCAGCGGCAGTGCGCCTGTCAGCGCCGGAGCGTCGGTTTTCTTGCCCGACTGAAAAAATGCCAGCGGCGACGATTGCTGTCGTGCATCCGAGAGGCATATCTCCGACTCCGGAGGCGTCAGCCCTTGCACTATTTTCAGGCGCATAACCTCCCCAAAGTACAGGGTAAATGCGCCTCCCTCAACGCTAAAAACGTTGTTGCGGCAGTACTCAGGAGCTAGCGCAGGCTCGGCGTCAATCACCTTGCCGCAAGCGCCGCCATACGCCCAAAGCAGCTTCACGCCTTCGGGCACGCCAAGGGCCTCTGCCTCCACCAGCAGGCCGTCGGTGGCGTTGAGCGCGCGAGCGCGCAAGGTAAGGGTGCCCTTACCCAAAAGAGGGTCGGTAACCTCGTAGCTCACGCCGTTTTTGGTTGATGCCGCTTTGATATTTTGGGGGTTATTCAGCCATGCGCTACGGTTGTCGGAGATAATGCCCAGCTTGAGGTTGCCCGACATGTGGGGTAGCAGGAGAGCAAATTCGGGATGGTCGCAGGAAGCAACGCGCGGTTGCTCCCTGCTACCCGACAGCGCACGGCCAAATGGCGCTCCTTGCGCCGACAGCACAGCCATCAGCAGGGCAAGGGATAGGCTCACAGCTTTCATTGGCGCTCAGCTCAAGTAAAAGACTTCTTCTAACGGTATGGAGATGGGGGAATTGTCGGGGTTTACCTCCATAATGTCGCTCATGTAGTCCCACCACTTCTGCTGGATTTCTTCAGCGCCAAGCCCTTGCGACGATACATCGCCGCTCGCCTTCTGCACGCCAAAGAGTATGCCTGTTTCTTCGTCCAAAAAAATGGAGTAATCGCTAATGCCCGAACGCTTGATGAGCGCTACTATTTCCGGCCACACCTCGTTGTGCCGCTTGATGTACTCTTGCTTGAAGCCTTGCTTCAGCTTCATTTTAAATGCTACTCTTTTCATTTTCAAATTGATTTTATAGTATAAACTTCCAAAGGCTTTACTTTGCAATTTTCGCACCTAATTTTTGAAAAATCTCAGACAGGAGGCGCCCTCATTCGTAACCACCTTAACAAAGTAAATTCCTGTTTCGTAGCTGCTGGTATTCAGCATGGAAATACCGGGGTTTACTTCGGTAGAGTATATCCATTTGCCGGTAGCATTGTAGACCTCCAAATGCGCATTTTGCGGAATGTTTATCGACAAGTTGGCCGCTACCGGATTGGGATAAAGGCTAATGCCGACGGCGGCGTCTGCGCCGTAAATGCCGGTTTCGCCGGTTCCGTCAGGGTCATTGGGGTCATTGGGGTCGTTGGGATCGTCGGGGTCGTTGGGATCGTCAGGGTCATTGGGGTCGTCAGGGTCATTGGGGTCGTT
>JAIRXY010000112.1 GCA_031268055.1 Prevotellaceae bacterium
GTAATTCGTAATTCGTAATTCGTAATTTATTACACATGGTTCGGTTTTTTATCTCCATATATACGTACTTCTGCTCGCGCAGAAGGTTGCTGTTCGGGCTGCTGGCCATGCTGGTGGTGGGGATGGTAATCTCGCTGTCGCGCATGAAGTATAGAGAGGATATTGCCGATTTTTTGCCTAACAGCAAGGAGAATGTGCACATCAACGCCGTTTACCGTCAGGTTGGAAATTCCGGCAAGCTGATGGTTAGCTTTTCGATGAGGGATACCACCGCTCAGGTTGATACGGAGCTCCTTATTGAGGCAATCGACGCCTTTGCGCTTTTGCTGGACGAGCTGGACAGCCTGCACACCATTCCCGAAGTTACGGCTCAGGTGGACGAAAGCCGGCTGCTGGATGTGCTGGAGTTTGTTCAAAAAAATGCCCCCTACTTTCTTACGGAGGCCGACTATATCCGCATGGATACCCTGCTCTCGAAGGAGCGCATAGCCCAGCAGGTGAGGGAATCCAAGCGGCTGCTGCTGCTCCCGTCGGGAAGCCTGATGCGGCAAAGCATTGCGGCAGACCCGCTGCACCTCTTTACTCCCCTGCTGCTAAAGTTGAAAGATTTGCAGGCAGGCGACGGGGGCGGAGAGCTGACGGATGGCCACCTCTTTTCCGGCAACGGGCAGAAAGGGATGGTCATCCTCACATCGCCCTACGGCGCCAGCGAAACAGCCGGCAACGCGGCGCTCCTGCGCATGGTGAACAAGGCTATGCTGCGCACCGAGGCTGCCTTTCCCGACGTAGCAATCACCTGCTTCGGAGCGCCTGCAATTGCCGTAACCAACGCCAGCCAAATAAAAAAGGATAGCGCGCTGGCCATCTCGCTCTCCGTGGCGCTGATACTCGCCCTGCTGATTTACTTTTTTCGCAGCGGGCGCAGCATCCTGCTCATCTTTGCTCCGGTTTTGTTCGGGTGGCTCTTTGCGCTGGCCTGCCTGTCCATTTTCAGGGAGAGCATTTCGGTTATCGCCGTGGGCGTTAGCTCGGTGTTTGTGGGCATTGCAGTCAACTACCCGCTGCACTTCATCGACCACCTCAAGCATCAGCCCAGCATGAGGCAGGCGCTCAAGGAAATCATCCCGCCCCTGCTGGTTGGGAACATCACCACGGTGGGCGCTTTCCTCAGCCTTGTATTCATCAGCTCCGACGCCATGCGCGACTTGGGGCTGTTCGGCTCGCTCCTGCTGGTGGGCACCATGCTGTTTGTGCTGATCTGCCTGCCGCACATCGTAAAGCCATGCGCCGCAACAGGGCAGCCCCGCCGCCTGCCCTTGGAGCGGCTGGCATCGTTTGCGCCCGAAACCAAAAGGTGGATTCTGTGGCCTGCGCTGCTCCTCACCTGCATCTTCCTGTACTTTAGCCAGCTCACAGCCTTTGAGCCGGATATGAACAAAATTAGCTACATGACCGCGCAGCAGCGCAAGGACATGCGCTACCTTCAGCAGCTGACGGACAAGAAAGGCATGGAGGCTGTCTGCTTTGTTGCCGAGGGGCGGCAGCTGGACGAGGCGCTGGCGGTGTACGAGCAGAATGCGCCGCTGCTGGACTCCCTCCGCCGGACAGGGCTGATAGCAAGCAGCGCCGGCGCTACTACTTTTCTTGCCTCAAGGTCAGCGCAGCAAGCCCGCATTGCCCGCTGGGACGACTTCTGGAGCACGCGGGGAGAGGCGGCGCTGCAGCAGCTGGAGAAAGCCGGTAGCCGCGAAGGATTCCGGCCGGGCGCCTTCGAGCCATTCGCCGAGCTGCTGCATGCGCGCTTTGCGCCTCAGGACGACGAGTACTTTACGCCCGTTACCTCGCTATCGGGCGGCGGCTACCTGCTGAAGGAAGATGGCCGCAGCATGGTAATCAGCCTGCTCTACTGCCACAAAGAGAAAACCGCCGAGCTGATGGAGGCGGTAGGGCAAGCCTCTGCCGGCACGCTTGCATTCAGCTCGAGCAGCGTAGGGCAGCAGATGGTAGATTCGCTCTCCAGCGACTTCAGCTTTGTGCTCTACGCGTGCGGATTCGTTGTGCTCGCCTTCCTCACGCTCTCCTTCGGACGAATTGAGCTGAGCCTGCTCTCGTTCCTTCCGCTGGCGGCAAGCTGGGTGTGGATTCTGGGCATCATGCAGCTGGGCGACATGCGCTTCAACATTGTCAACATCATCCTCGCCACGTTCATCTTTGGGCAGGGCGACGACTACACCATTTTCATGACCGAAGGGCTGATGTACGAGTACGCCTACCGGCGAAAGATGCTGACCTCCTACAAGAACAGCATCGTTCTCTCTTCGCTCGTCATGTTAGCCGGCATTGGCACGTTGATTTTTGCCAAGCACCCCGCCATGCGCTCGCTGGCCGAGGTTACGATTATCGGCATGTTCTCGGTGGTGGCCATGGCCTACATCATTCCGCCGCTCATATTCCGCTGGCTAACCCAGCGCGGAGGCCGCCTCCGCGAAATGCCTGTGACGATAAGGCGGCTCGCCGTCTCCCTCTACGTTGGCGCTGTCTTTGTGTTAGGCTGCACGGCGCTTACCATCGCAGGCTTTGTGCTCCTGCGCTTTGGCCGGAAAAGCGAGCAGCGCAAAGCTCGCTACCACTCGCTGCTGCACCGCACGGCGGGCTTTGTCGTAAGGCATATCCCCAGCGTGAAGTTTGCCTGCGAAAATCTGTCCGGCGAAACGTTCGAAAAGCCTGCAATTATCATAAGCAACCACCAGTCGCACTTAGACCTGATGTGCCTAATGATGCTCACGCCCCGCCTGATTATTCTGACCAACAGCTGGGTATGGAGCAACCCGTTCTACGGTCGCCTCATCAAGTATGCCGATTTTTACCCCGTTACCGACGGAGTAGAGCAGGGTCTGGGGCAACTTTCGGAGCTGGTGCAAAAGGGCTACTCCATCGTTGTGTTTCCCGAAGGAACGCGCTCGAAGGATTGCTCCATCCTGCGGTTTCACCGCGGGGCATTCTACCTTGCAGAGGCGCTCAAGCTGGATATTGTGCCGGTTTTTCTGCACGGCGTGGGGCATGTGCTGCCCAAAAACGAGCTGACGCTGCGCAGCGGCGCCATCACCGTGCAGGTGCACCCGCGCATAGCGCCCAACGACGCCCGCTACGGGGCAGATTATGCCGCGCGCGCAAAGCTGCTAAGGCAACGCTACCGCGAAACGCTGGAGGCGCTGTCGCAGCGGATAGAAACGGCGGCTTACTTCGGAAGCTTTGTGCGGCACAGCTACCTCTACAAGGGCGCCTCCATTGAGCGAAGCGTGCGCAGGGCGCTGAGGACAACCAGCTGCTACTCGCAGTGGGTCGACGCTTGCGCCGGAGCGGGTACCGCGCTGGTGCTCAACAGCGGTAATGGCGCATTTGCCCTTCTCCTTGCGCTGGTGCACAAGCGCATGCAGGTAGTGGCCGTAGACGGCGACGCCGACATGGTAGCCCTTGCGCAAGGGTGCGCGGGGCGCCCCTCCAACCTGAATGTTTACGAGGAGGCCGAGCTGCCCCCCAACGCGAGCTTCGACGTGGCCTACCTGCTGAATCCCGATGAAGCGATGCGAAAAAAATACTGCCGCTATAACCCACAAATCGTAGAAGCATATGGATAAGCATGTAGTAGTGATAGGCAGCGGCTTGGGCGGGTTAACCTGCGGCTATATTCTGGCCAAAAACGGATACCGCGTAAGCGTGCTCGAAAAAAACGCGCAGCTGGGCGGATGCCTGCAAAATTTTGTGCGCCACGGCGTGAAATTTGAAACCGGAATGCACTATATCGGCAGCATGGAGGAGGGACAAACGCTCCACAGGTTTTTCCGCTACCTGTCGCTGCTACCCCACGTTAAGCTGCGGGCGCTGGACAGGATGGCCTACGATGTGATCTCCATTGCAGGCGAGCGGTTTTCGTTCGCCAACGGCGAGGAGAATTTTGTAGAAACGCTGGCGCAACGCTTCCCCAGCGAGCGAAGCAACCTGCAGCGCTACTTTCAGCTCATCAACGGCGTTGCCGCCAGCTCGCCGCTGTACTCGCTACAGTACTCCAGCGCCATAGCCCTGCTCAACCCTGCGCACATAAAGCGCAGCGCAAGCGAATTTATAGAATCCGTAACCGCCAACAAGCTCCTGCAGCAGGCGCTGGCAGGCAACCTCCCGCTGTACGCCGGCGTAAAAGACAAAACTCCGCTCTACATCCATGCGCTGATTACCAACTTTTACAACGCAAGCACCTATCGCATAGCGGGAGGGAGCGACGTAATAGCCCATGCGCTGGTGCGCTCCATACGGGCAATGGGTGGATGCGCGCGCGCAAATGCGCAGGTTACCGGCATAAAGTGCGACGATAGCAAGGCCGTGAGCGTTGTGCTAAAGGACGGCGAGGAAATCACCGGCGACTACTTTATATCCAACATGCACCCGCTGCGAACGCTCGAGCTGCTGGACACGCACCTCATCCGCAAATCCTACCGCCAGCGAATAGCTGGGCTGCAGAACACCGTTTCCAACTTTACGGTGTACATTCACTTCAAGAAAAACTCTCTCCCCTACTTCAACTCCAACCTCTACCACTACAACGAGCCTAACGTGTGGGAAGGCGGCGGCTACGCTCAGGACAAATGGCCGGGCAGCTTCCTCTACATGCACCTCTGCTCCTCCGTCGACCAGCAGCACGCCGATGCCGCCATCCTGATGACCTACATGAACTTTGCAGATGTGGCAAAGTGGGAGGGCACGCGCATTGGACAAAGAGGTGAAGATTACGAAGCGCTTAAGCGGAAAAAGGCAGAGCTCATGCTCAACGAGCTGGAGAAGCAAATGCCCGGCACGCGGGCAAACATCGAACGGTACTACACCTCCACCCCGCTCACCTACCGCGACTACACCGGTACGGAAAAAGGGTCGATGTATGGAATACTGCGCGACTGCACGGAGCCGGTACAGTCGATGGTATCGCAGCGAACAAAGATATCAAACCTGCTTCAAACAGGGCAAAACATAAATTCGCACGGGATACTCGGCGTGATTATCGGCGCTATCATCACCTCCGGAGAGCTGCTGGGCGTAAACAACATTTTAAAGCAAATAAACGATGCCTAACAACATACAAAAAAAACAATCGGTAGCCATCATCGGGGGCGGCACGGGAGGCCTGTTCTGCGGCGCAATCCTGAGCAAGGAGGGCTACCGCGTGAGCGTCTTTGAGCAGCGACAAACGCTGGGCGGTGGGCTGCACAAGTTCACGCGCGAGGGGGTGGACTTTGAAACGGGAATGCACATGGTGGGCGCCTTCCAGCAGGGAGGTACGCTCAACCGCATTTGCTCCTATCTGGGCATTATGGACAAGCTCTCAATACTTCCGGCGGACGACGACTGCTACGAGCTTTTCCACATAGGATGCGACCAAAAAAAGTACCGCATGCCCCGCGGCGCAGCCCGCTTTGTGGAGGCAATGAGCGCCGAATTTCCGGACGAGAGAGAAAACATTGCCCGCTACATCCGTGCGCTGTACGACATTTGCGACGGGGTGAAGCTCTACAACCTTGAGCTCTACGAGCGCGCTTCCCAATGGCCATCCGCCAACTTTTTGGAGAGCGTGGGCAGCTTTATCAACTCCTTCACCGCCAACGAGCGGCTACGTGCTGCGCTGGCGCTGGGCAACCCGCTCTACGCAGGCGACCGCTACAAAACGCCAGCTTACGTCCACGCGCTAATCACCAAGCTCTACATGGAGGGGGCAAGCCGCTTTGCCGGAGGAAGCCAGCAGCTGGCCGACGCCCTGTCTCAGGTCATCGTGCAGGCCGGCGGAGAAGTTTGTGCCGGCAACGGCGTAGTGCACGTCGACGTAAGCAAGGAGGAAAAAAGCGTTGACCACATCGTGACGGCAAGCGGCGCAGTGCGCAGGGCAGACTGGTACATTTCATCCATTCACCCCTCAGCGCTCTTCAAGCTGCTTGATACCTCAAAGCTGCAGCGCTCGTACTGGCAAAGAATAGACGCCATACCCAACACGTACTCGGCCTTTACGCTGTTCATCATAATGAAGCCCGGCGCATTCCCGTTCTTCAACTACACCTGCTACTACCAAGACGACTACGACATGACGTGGGAGCACGACGCATACACCGACGACACCTGGCCTAAAGGGCTAATGTGCATGACCCCGCCTGCAACAACGCACGACGCTTTTGCCGAAAAAATGGTGGTGAGCTGCATCATGAACTTTGAAACCGTAAGGCAGTGGGAAAACACAGCTACCGGAAATCGAGGAGCGGCATACAGCGCCTTCAAGCGGCGCTGCGAACAGCAGGTGTTGAGCAAGCTGGAGCTGGTATTCCCCGGCATACGCGCCTGCATCAAAAGCGTCTACAGCGCCACGCCGCTTACCATTCGCGACTACGGCAACCAGAAGGAAGGCGCGCTGTACGGCGTAAAAAAGGACTGCAACAACATGCCGCGCTCCTACATTGCCGTGCACACCAAGCTGAAAAACCTGCTGCTGACAGGGCAAAACATTAACCTGCACGGAATTTTGGGCGTATCGCTAACGGCAATCCACACCTGCGCAGAGCTGGTTGGAATGGAGTATTTACTTGGCAAAATAAACGACAAAAATGCTAAATTTTGAAGCGGGCGCCTAAAAGAAAGACGCCAATGACGTCGCTGCCGTATATCCCGCAGGGTTTGGCTTGCGCCGTCAGCAATTCAGAGCTTAAAAATTAAAAATCAGAAATCACATGAACTTAAAGCTGATTTACCCAAGGTGGGAAAAGCTGAAGGGGCAAACAACGTTCAACCTTCCGCCTCACGGGCCGGTTGCGTTTGCCGCAGCGCTGCCCGAATATGTAAACGTTTCGTTTACCGATGAAAATGTGGAGGACATCGATTTTGACGCCGACTGCGAGCTGGTCGCCATCTCCATGATGCTTAGCACGCAGGTAAAGCGCGGGTGGGCTATTGCCGACGAATTTCGGAGGCGAGGCAAAAAGGCGCTATTTGGAGGGATTGCCACCATGCTCCACGCCGAAGAAACGCTTACCCACGCCGACTCGGTATTCCTTGGCGAAGCCGAAGGCCGCATGGAGCAGGTGCTTGAGGACTACCGCAGCGGGGCGCTCAAAAAGGTGTACAGCTACATGGCGCAGCACCCTCCCATAGAGCTGGTAGGGCCGGCAAGGAGAGACCTGTACCGGCGAGAGCTCTACAACCACAAGGGCGTGCAGATGGTAGATCTGTTTCACGCCTCGCGCGGATGCCGCTTCAGCTGCTACCCCTGCGCCGTTGCCTACCTTGGCGGGAGAGCGTTCCGGCCGCGGCCGTTGGACAAGGTTGTCGAAGAAATGGCAACCATCGACAACAACCGGCTCTTTATTGTGGACAACTCGCTGGCGCAGGACAAGAAGTGGGAGGCCGAGCTCTTCAAGGAGCTTATCCCATTCAAAAAAAAGTGGATAAGCCACACCATCGAAGACGACCCCAAAATTCTTGACCTTGCGGCGCAGGCGGGAGCGTGGTACGTGTACCAAGCCGTTTACGACACCTCCAGCTACATCAAAGAGCGCGTAAAGCGCTACCACGACCACGGAATTGGCGTAGAGGGAACTATCCTGCTGGGGCTGGACAACCAGACCGAGGACGACGTAAAGCGGCTGATAGATTTCTTGCTTGAGATAGACTTGGATCTGGCGGAGTTTACGGTAATGACGCCCTTTCCCCACACCAAGGGCTACGACGACCTGCTGCGGCAGGGGCGCATCTTCGACTTCGACTGGAATCACTACAACGCAGGGCAGGTAGTCTTTCATCCAAAGCACATGACGGCAGAGCGCCTGCAGGAGCTTTACGGATACGCATGGGAGGCGTTTTACAGGCACGAATCGCAGGAGTCGCGCATGTTTCGTCTTTTTTGCAGCGTAGCCATCCGCGAAATGAACGAAGGGACTTACCGCCCGCGCAACAGAGCGCTGGCAAACAAGTCTTTTGGCAAAGAAGTAGCTCGAAAGAGCTTGGAGCCGTAAATTTTGAAGTTTGAATGGGTGCAATGTCGATGAAGTTATTCTAATTAACCCCGCACAAATCCATTCAAAATTCCAAAATCGGTCTTCATCCGTTCAATCCGTATCATCCGCGTGCTATCATTGACGACATGAGGATTTCATTCTTAATTCTTAATTCTTAATTCTTAATTTCCCATGAGAGTACCTGAAAAATACTACGACGAAGTTTTCTGCTTCAAGGGGCAGTGGGACATGCCCTCAAAGTGCGGCCTAAAGATAGTGTGCAAGCCCTGTAAAAAGTACATCGTTGTTACCGAGCTCTACCAAGACAATCCGGGCGCCTCCGTTACGTATGCAGGAGTATCGCTGGCATGTCAGATTTGCGAAGCCAAAGGCCTGAAACTTTCGGAGGTAGCCTACGTAGAGTGCAATCCGGACGCCAGCTCAAAGCTCTCATTCTACGACGAGGAGTTCTTTGAGGTAACGTTTGGCGATACACCGCAGGCAACCTACCGGCAGCTCTCGAAGGACGAAGTAAAAGAAATGCTGGAAGAAGGATCTGGGGAAGGAATTAAGAATTAGGAATCGAGCAATCCGGCATGCCCCTTATACGCCGGTAAATGTAGAGACGCTGTATTTTAGCCATTTTTTATCGAACAATAGTAGTTATTCAAAATTCAAAATTCAAATGAAGCCGTTTTTACTTTTTATTTTTATTTTTTGCGGCAACCTTTCTGCCCAAACCGTTATTAAGCTGTGGGATGGCGCAGGCCAGACGACCGGCAAGCAGAAAAGCCGAGAGCTGACCGCCTACCTCCCCGAGTCAGAGAAGAGCACAGGAATCTCCGTCATACTGTGTCCGGGTGGAAGCTACCATCACTTAGGCATGAGAGGCGAGGGGCACAAGGTAGCAAAATTTCTGCAACGTCAGGGCATTGCCGCGTTTGTGCTTCGCTACCGCGTTGGGATGTACCGCAACAAGCATCCGGCAATGATACAGGACGTACAGCGAGCCATAATGCTGGTAAAAAGCATGTGCAGCGCCAACGGCCTTGATGCCGGCAAGGTGGGCGTGATGGGATTTTCGGCAGGCGGACATCTGGCGGGAATGGCGGCCACCTACTTCGACACCTGCTTTGTGGAGGCGTCGGGTGTTGTCCCGCAGGTATCGCTCAAGCCCGCTTTTGTAGCGATGATATACCCGGTAGTTACCATGCAGCAGGAAGACATTGTCCACAAAAAGTCGCGCCGCAACCTGTTAGGAACGAGCAGCAGCATGCCCGAAGCAGAGCGCTACCTGTCGCTGGAGCAGCAGGTGCGCCCCGACATGCCGCCCGTGTTTCTGCTCCAATGCAAGGATGATAAAATCGTCGACTACCGCAACAGCGTGCGCTACGAGGAGGCGTTGTCGGCAAAAGGCGTCAGCTGTCGCTTCCTGCTTTACGAGCAAGGTGGGCATGGCTTTGGCATTGTCCCAAAGGGCGAAGCCGAGGGTTGGCGCCACGACTTTGTAGCTTGGCTCAAAGCGCAGCTGTCTGAGCAGCGATGTGTAGAGCTTAAGTAGAGCTTAAAAGGTTGTCTGACCCTCGTCCCATCCAAATCACGAAAATCAAAAAAATCACAGCTCAGACAAAGAGAGCAAGGAGAGAGAGGGTTTAATTCTTAATTCTTAATTCTTAATTAAAAGAAATGTTAGAGTATATGCCTGTAGAGGAAGCAAAGCGTCTACAGGAAAAAAAGATGCAAGTGGCGTTACAATACCTTTCCGATAGGTCGCCATTCTATCGGCGCATGTTTCGTCGGCATAGCGTAGAGGTCGGCACAATCAGGTGCATAGAAGATTTGCGCTTGATACCGTTCACCACCAAGCAGGATTTGCAGCTTCACAATAGCGATTTTCTCTGCGTTCCCAACGAAAAGGTGATTGACTACATCACCACCTCTGGAACGCTGGGAGACCCCGTAACGTTTGCCATGACCGACAAGGACCTTGACCGGCTGGCGTACAACGAAAAAATCTCCTTCCAATGCACAGGTACGCAGCCCGGCGACGTAGTGCAGCTAATGACCACCCTCGATAAGCGCTTCATGGCAGGTCTGGCCTACTTTCTGGGCTTGCGCGCCCTTGGCGCAGGCGTTATCCGCGTGGGTGCAGGCATCCCCGAGCTGCAGTGGGACACCATTCGCCGCATCAAACCCAACACCATCATGTGCGTACCCTCGTTCATCCTGCACATCATCAGGTATGCCGAGGAGAACGGCATTGACTACCGGCAGTCGAGCGTGAAAAAGGTTGTCTGCATCGGCGAAAATCTTCGGGAGCAAGATTTCTCCCTGAACCTTTTGGGGCAGCGCATCAGGGAGAAGTGGGATGTGGCGCTGTTTTCGACTTACGCCTCCACCGAAATGGCCACAACGTTTGCCGAGTGCGAGTACGGCTGCGGAGGCCACCACCACCCCGAGCTGATTATTTGCGAGCTGGTGGACGAGCATGGCAACCCCGTAGAGGAAGGAAAGGTGGGAGAGCTGGTTGTCACCACGCTGGGAGTGGAGGGAATGCCCCTGCTGCGCTTCAAAACGGGCGACATGGTGAGCGTGCACGCTGCGCCCTGCCGCTGCGGCCGCACCTCCATGCGAATCAGCCCCGTGGTAGGCCGCGCCAACCACCTGATTAAGCTAAAGGGAACCACGCTCTACCCCCCTGCCCTATTCGACGTGCTCGACAACGCCCCCTGCGTAGACTGCTACGTAGTGGAGGTAGGCAGCAGCGACAGCGGAACCGACAGCGTGACGGTGCGCATTGGGCTACGGCCAGAGGCGGCAGGCGACGTAGTAAAGGAGCTAAAAGACCGCTTCAGGGCAAAGATTCGCGTAACGCCCGAAGTGGAGATCTGCCCGGTAGAGGTAATCCGAAAAATCAACTCGCCGGACATGAGCCGTAAGCCCGTAAAGCTGATAGACAAGAGGAAAAAAATCTTGAATCTTGAATGAAATACTTTCGCTGCTTATTAACTACCTGAATCAGGATTTGCAGGATTCAGGTACTACTAAGAGAGGGAGATAACATGTAATGGTTACCCCGTCCCGTAGGCAAGCTATTTATTTTGCACCACTAAATAAAAGTCCCACAATGAAAAGTTCACAATTTGACGACCTGCGCCCATACTGCAACGAGGAAATAGCGCCTGCCATGCGCCGCATTGCCGAGAGCGCTGCATTCCCGCAGCTCTCATCGTTCGCTTACCCCGATAGAGACCCTGAGGACGTGAAGCGAATGATTAAAAGCTATACAACCATCGAAGAGTTCCAGCTTCAGGCAATGGAAGCTGCCAACGAGCAAATCATAGCCCGCACTATTCGCCGCTTCTCTTGCGAAGGCATAAGCAAGCTGGATAAAAAGGCTTGCTACCTTTTTATTTCCAACCATCGCGACATTATGCTGGATGCTGCGCTTTTGCAGTACGCGCTCCATTGCTCCGGCTACCGCACGGCCGAAATAACGTTTGGTAGCAACCTGATGGATTCACCCCTAATGATCGACATCGGCAAGTCCAACAAAATGTTTAAGGTGATTCGCGGCGGCAGCGGAAGCAAGGATTTTTACAGAAATTCGCTGCACCTTTCCGCCTACATTCGGCATACGCTAACCGAAAAGCGAGAATCCGTATGGATTGCGCAGCGCAATGGGAGAACTAAAGATGGTGTTGACGCAACCGAGCAGGCCATCGTAAAAATGCTATGCATGAGCTACCCCAACGACCCTGTAAAATCTCTGGCTGCGCTAAACATCGTTCCCATTTCCATATCCTACCAGTGGGAGCCCTGCGATGTGCTCAAAGCAGTGGAGGTGTATCACCTGCGCCGAACGGGAGCATACGTCAAAAAAAGCGGCGAAGACTTCAACAGCATACTCACGGGCATTAACGGCTACAAAGGAGATGTGCATATTGCCGTTGGCGATGTGCTGCTCGAAAAAGATTTTGCGCCTTTGGCGGGTTTGCCGCACAACAAGCTTAGCAAGCAGGTTGCGCTGCTAATCGACCGGCAGGTGAATGGCAGCTACAAGTTAACCTGCAACAGCTATATTGCTCATGACCTCCGCGAGCAAAGCCAGCGCCATGCTGCGCGCTACACATCGGCAGAGAAGGACGAGTTTGTCCGTCGGTACACCAGCCTGCTTGCCTCCGATGTGGAGGACAAAAAAATGCTTGCCGACATCTTCCTTGGGATATACGCAAATCCTGTGGACTTGAAAGAGCTACCTGACGCTGCCAAAAGGGAGGAAATTTAGGCGCTCTGATTTTCGGAAAAAGAGAAAAATAAACACTGCTGTCCGGTAAAATCAAGAAACAGCTATTCTTCATCTGTAAATTACAGATAATGAGGTGTCATATTTTGAGTGTTCACATCATATTTCTTTGCAATTATTATAAAAAATAGACAT
>JAIRXY010000126.1 GCA_031268055.1 Prevotellaceae bacterium
CGCCGCCTGAAATACGGCGCTTTGCGCAATATTGGCAACGCCTGCCATTTGGGTAGCCACCGTATCCCGAGCGGCAAGGTTGGCAACGCCTGCCATCTGAACGCCGGTGACGCTCCCCACGCTCAGGTTGCTGACGCCTGCGAGCTGCACGCCCGACATGCAGCGGCGGTTGATGTTGAGAACTCCTCCCAGCTCTACCCCGCGAACTCCGCTGTTGACGCCGTAGAAACAGTTGAACGAAGCGTCATACACATACTTCTCCGTATTCACCTCCGGAAAAGAGAATGGGTAAAAGATGGTGAAGCTCAAGGGATGGACGCTATCGCTACATGCGGCGGCGGCGGGCTGCGCTGCTGTCGGCACAGCGTCAGCGGCGATAGCGTCCGCGGTGGCTTGCGCTGAGGTGAGCGTATCGGCAAGCGTGCCGGTTGTTTTTAGCGCGGCGTGTATGCTTGAGTCCTGCTGGCTTTCGGGCTGATTTTCGGGTACAGCTTTTAGCGCGCTCGCCGTATCGCTGCTGTTTTGCGCTACGGCTATTTTCAGGTTGGAGGCCTGCCGGCTTGCTTCCTCGGCGGCTATCTTCACCGCTTGCGCCGTGCCAGCGGCAACCTCTTCTACGAGCAAAATAAAGTCTTTTCCGGCTTTGCCAAGCTTATCGGAAACGGTTGAAGGTTGCTGCGCCTGCGCGCTTACACCTGTTGCTGTGGCCAGCATGAGGGCGACAATACGTTTTTTCATTACTTCTGAGTTTTTATTGTTTGTAATGATAAGACAATCGTCAAGCGCGGTACCACCATCCGTGTAGCATAATTTTTTTACCCGCCGCTGATTTGTGATGTACGAATACTCCATCTTTTTCGGCTCAACACCTTGCGGCTCAGCTACCGGTGAAAGATTTATTTTCACTCTTGATTTTTGCAGTATAGCAAATTTTCGGGTAATTTTATACTCGTACTTGCCCCCCAAAGCTTGCTGGAGTACGTCCTTTATCGGCTGGTCTTGCGCCTCGAGCGAGGCAAGCTGGCTCACGTCAACGGCTTGTGGGCTGTACGAAAACCGGATGCCGGTTTGTCGGCTGATTTCGTTAAGGATGTCCTCCAGCGGGCAGCTGTGCATGCTTAGCGTAACCGTTTTTTCTAAAATCGGCGAGGCACGTACCGCAGCGGGAAGGAGAAAAAGTAGGAACAACGCAGCTATCCCCGCCAAAAGGCGAGGAGAAAAATAAGCTGCGCTGTTTTCTGTTTTCACGTTCATCATTTACTGCTCGCGGCAGGATTTACTGTTTAAGCACGTACCCGTTGGCGCTTTGCGCCACCTGCAGGTGCATTGTTTCGCCAATAACCTCAAGTATTTCTTCAAGGCTCTCGTTGTCGAACGTTACGCTGATAGTTTTGACAGCAGCAGCGGAGCTGTCCACGTCGATGCGGGCGCTGTACACCCTGCCGATGAGCGCTACGACTTCGCTTAGCGGTTTGTCCTTAAACACGAATACTTTTGTTGCGTACGACGCAGCGTTAACGTCGGTTTGGCTGCGGCTGAATGTTTTAGTGCGCCGGTCAAAAATTCCGGTTTCGCCTGCTTTCAGGGTGAGGCCGCTGCTTGCCTCGTCGTAAAATTGCACCTCGCCGCGCTGCACGAATACCGTTACGCTGCTGCTTTCGGGGTAGGCCTGCACGTTAAACGCCGTGCCCACATCCCGAATGAGCGTTTCCTCCGCGCGCACCACCAGCTGCCCGCTGCTTGACGCCGCTACCTCAAAGAATGCTTCGCCTTCGAGCTGCAGCTCGCGCTTGCCGCTGCCGTAATCACCAATGCAGGAGAGCCTGCTGCCTTTGTTCAGCGATACGCTGGTGCTATCGTGCAGCGTGTACGTGTGCGCCTCGCTTTTGCTCTCGGCCACCGTCCAAGCCTGCTGCAAAGGCTCGTCGCTGCCCAGCTTTATCCACACGAGCGTTGCTGCTCCGGCGAGCAGCGCAACAGCGGCGGCATACCGCAGCGCAAACTTCCATGCAGCGGTGCGCGGCCGCTGCACGGAGGCGCTTTGCAGCATGTGCCGCTCAACCTTTTTCCACGCCTGCTCCGTATCGGGCTTCGCATCCGACACGATGGCAGCAAAAAACGTTCGGTTTTGCTCCGATTCGGCAAGCCATGCATGCAGCAGGCCTTGCTCCTCCGGCGTGGCGTTGCCGCCCAAATGCCGCGCTATAATGCGGTCAATATCCTGTGACATAGCGGTATTGTGTAATTTTGAATTTTGAATTTTGAATGACCTGACGGCAAACAAATTTTAAGTTCAAGATTCAAGATAATTATTTGATGCGCAAATAATTCAAAATTCAAAATTCAAAATTCAAAATTTAGAATTCAAAAGCTCTCATCTCTCAACAAACTCCTTCAGCTTTTCGCGCAGCAGGCGTAGCGCCTTGCACATGTGATTCTCTACCGTATTGCGCGAAATTTTCAGCCGCTCTGCAATTTCGGGATACGTCAGGCATTCCACCCTGCTCAGCTCAAAAACGTTGCGGCACTGCTCCGGCAGCTGCTCCACAGCGCGCGCCAACGCTGCGGCCAGCTCACCCTGCGCTATGTGGCTGTTGGTGCTGTCGTACGCTTCTTCGGAGGTGTGCAGGAAGTCGGATTTGTATGTTACCTTTACCTTCTCGTGCTTCAGGCTGTTGATGCAATGGTTGTGTACAGCCCTGTACAGGTAGGATTTGAGCGACGTTTGCACCTCAATTTCCGCGCGCTTGTCCCACAGCGTGCAGAATATTTTTTGCACGCTGTCCTCCGCCTCGTCCATGCAGCGTAGCAGCGAGCAGGCGTAGGCGCACAGCGGTGCGTACCACGATTTAAAAACCGCCTCGTACGTCCGATAGTCTCCATTTTTAAGCTGCGCTATGGTATTTTCCGTAGCCGTCACGTACCTCAATGTTTTTTGCTAAAAAAATAACAAAAGTAAGAAAATTTTTGGAAGAATTTTTGAATCTTGAATCTTGAATTACTATTGTCCTATAAAAACTGGCTAAAATACAGCGCTTTCGTGGAGATGTGCCTATGCGAGATTTGTCGTTGGGCCTTCTGTTTTGCCCGTAAGCTGAAGCATTATGGTTAATAAAGCATCGTTCCTGTAGGATTTAGCGTTATAAGTAATTGATTTTTAATTATTTATCAGATATTGGGCAACCACTGTCCTTCGGCCAATTTTTTATCGGGCAATGGTGACTTGAAGCTCCTTTTGTGATTTGAAGCTCCTTTTGCGATTTGCCTAAAAGCAACTTGCAAAAGTTGAGCTGCCGGCTAAGGCACGGCTAACGCCTCTGCTATCAGGCTATCCGCTTGTGCCACCCACTCCGAGAACCCGCTGTTTTCCCTGTAGGCAGGCAGGTACTGCATCAGCAGGGTGAGGTCAAACGCAGGCGAGGCAATCCCCGCCCCCGCGCCCACAGCGTCAAACGCGTTGCACTCCTGCTCGATGTGCGCGGGCACCATCATCACCGGCTTTCGGAGATACATCGCTTCGCAGATGGATTCAAACCCACCCGTGCTGGCGTAGGCGCTGCACCGCGACATGAAGTCGAGAAAAGAGGAGTCGTCCAGCTGGTGAAGCGCAAGGTTGCCGTCCACCTCCAGCGTGCCCGGCGCGCCTTTCTTGCTCCAGAAAAAGTGTAGCGGCATTTCCGGATGCTGACGGTGCCAAGCGATTACCTCCTCCGAAAAGCTTTCGTTGAGCATGTAGCCAAGGATGTATCCTTCCTTACGGGAGGTTTTTTGCATCACCTCCTTTCTGAGCAGGGGCGGGACGACGAATATTCGCCTGTCGTGGGGCATTTCTCTGAGCGAAAGCGCCAGCAGCCGGTGGGCGTTCATGGCGGTGAGCCGCGTAAAGAACAGGAGGGCTGCCAGCTCCAGCTTGCTTTTTGGAGGAAGCACAAAGCGCGGATGCAGGAAGAGATACTGGTGCGCTACGCAAATGCAGGGCTTTCCCGGCCGAAAAAAGGCGTACGCCAAGCCTGTGACCACCTCGTAAAAGTTCACCACAGCATCGGCGTCGCTTTTTCTGATTCGGCGACTTATAAAAGCTGCATTTCCAAGGTAGACAGGGAGCTTGAACAGGTTGAGCAGAATGCTCTTGAGGAGCAGCGATTTTTTGTTCTTCGACGAAAATAGAAAGTAGGGGCTTTCAAACGTAGAGACGGGGCAAGGGTACATCCTCTTGGAAAAAAACTGCGGCAGCGTCGCCGCCCGCCGCTTCCCCACCAGCACCTCCGTTACCTCGTGTCCGTTGCCCGCCAGCAGGTCGCGCATGGAGATGGCCTGCGTTAGGTGGCCTCGCCCTTCGCCCTGAACTATAAAAATGTACTTCATACCTGCCGCGCCTTGCTACGTACATCACTCTGTGGCTTGTTGTTGGCCTTCGGCCTGTAGTAAACGATGCTCCACTCGCCCTTTGCGTTCTCTACCAGCGCCGAGAGCGATTCAACCCAGTCGCCGGAGTTAAGGTAGTGGACATCGCCGTAGCGCTTGCTTTCTGCTTGGTGGATGTGCCCGCAGATAATTCCCTGACACCGCTTTGCCCTTGCCAAGCCTGCCAGCGACTTCTCGTAGCCGGAGATGTACGACACGGCCGACTTCACCCTACCCTTGACCACCTGCGCAAGCGAGTAGTAAGGCTTACCCCTCAGGCGGCGGTAGCGGTTGTAGTACCTGTTGATGTGCAGCAGCAGCGTGTAGCCGGCATCGCCCAGCTTGGAGAGCCACCGCATGTGCGACGTAATGCTGTCGAATATATCGCCATGCGTTACGTAGTACCTTTTGCCGTGGCTCAGGTGAATAAAATCTTTTACTATCTTGACGTTGTAAAAGTTTATCGGAATCAGGTGGTCGAGAAAATCGTCATGATTTCCGCGCACGTAGATAACCTCTGTCCCAAAGTTCTCCATCATCTTCAGGATAACCCTGAAAAACATGGTATGCTCCTTTTTCCACACCTTGTGAGATTTTTTTCTCAGGTGCCAGCCGTCAATAATATCTCCGTTCAGGATTAGCCTGTCGCAATCAATAGACGTGAGGAAATGCGAGGCTTCTACCGATTTTGAGAAGGACATCCCCAGGTGAACATCCGAAATGACGACGGTGGGGTAATAAATTCTGTTCATAAGATTCTGCGCTTTATGGTTGTCTGCAAAGCTACTGCTTTGTTGTTTCCATACGGTAAAGAAGCAGATACGATTGCGTTACCATGCGCATAGCCTATGGCAAATGGCTTTGTAGTTGGGGGATATCACAAATCAGCTGATTTTGCACATAGAAACCTGCCAAAAGTGGGCGTCTTGAAAGCGCCAAGTATAGCTTGGATTACGCCATTTTAGAGCTTAAGGATTGTTAGGGATGGCTAAGGATGGCTAACCACAAGGCGTTATCCTGTACTGCTTATGAAAGGATTTCGCTCTTAGCTTGATGATATTGGGCAGCGCCACGCCTTCACAGCATGTTCTTCCACATGCCGAATAAATGTAGAGATGTAGCATGTCGAGTCGCTACGTAGGAATTTAGCGATTTTATATCAATCGACTAATCGTAAAAGTAATATAGTCAGAATATTATTACCTTTTTGCCGTCTTTTTTTTGCAGCCCAGCAGGGTGAGCAGCAGCAGCGCGGCAAGAACGTCATAGACAAGCATGTAAACATTGGTGGTTTCGTCGGCTTGGCGAAGCATGTTGAGGCTGCCGGCCAGCGGGTTGTCGCCAAATGCCGCTACCGGCGGAATATCATCGTAGCTCCACTTGCCCACCACCGTGCCGCGGTACAGCAGCATCAGCCCCAAATTTGAGCGCACCATCGACTTGAGCGTGGTTTCGTCGGCGCTGCAAAAGTCGAAGTTGAGCATGTTATCGCTGCAAAATTCGCTTGCGTAGCCCTGAGTCGACGAGGTGAGACCCCAGAACGTGTAGCCCTTGCTCTTGGCAAAGGAGGCAACATTTCTGCTCTGCTCCCAATCCGTCAGGTCTAACTTCTCCAGCTTAGGCGCTACCAGCAGGAAAGCGTACTCTGCCTCCAACACCTCATCCGTAATATCGCCATTCTGGTAGTGGGTAATGGAAAAGTTGTGCACCGGCGGCGTGTAGCCTTTCTTCACCAGCTTCGACTTGCTGTCAACAAAAACCCACGTGCTATCCTCCCACGGAAAATCGGTCTCGGAAAATTCCTGCTCTTTGCCATCCTTGGCGTAGACAAGCGTCGTGCTGTACTCGTCGTGCGGCGCGCCCTCCGGCGTGGACATTGCCGTTGGGAGGTGCTGCCCCACGTGGTACGGCATGAAATCGAGCGGCGGAAGGTGCTTGTAGTAGCTCCACGACAGGATAAATGCGCTGACAAAAAACACTAAAACGTATAGCCACTCCTGCGCTGCTCCCACAAAGTTGCGGTACTTGCCGCGGGCGCTAAAAATGATGAGCGTAGGCACAAAGAGAACGAGGTTTTTGAAAAACGTTTGCCAGTTGGTCAGCTTTATGGCATCGCCAAAGCAGCCGCAATCCGACACGGGGTTGAAGATTGCCAGAATGAACGTGAGCGCGGTAAAGAACGACATGAACAGCATAAGCGCCCACGAGGCCACTTTCATGCGTATGCCCATGATGAGGCACAGCCCGATAGCCAGCTCGGCGGCATTTTGCAGCACGCCGATTTGCAGCGCAAAAGGCTCCAGAAAGCTCAGGCCGAAAGCCTCGAAGTAGTCAACAATTTTGTAGGTTGAGCCAAGCGGGTCGATGGCTTTTACGTACCCCGAAAATACGAATACCAGCCCTACCAGCAGGCGGCAAATGGTAATTCCTGTGCGAGCAACTCTGTTCATAATATTTCAAAAGATTGATGGTTTTGTTTGCACACCAGCGCTGGTGTGGGGTATGCGCCAACGCTACCGGTGCGAGGTGCGTACCAAGCGCTATTGAGCGCTTTACTCAGGCTGCTAATTTAGCTATAAGAATTTAATTGGCAATAAAAATTTTGTTAATTTTTTCTTTTGGCGAGCAACAAAAAGCAGTATGCTTGACAGGCGGTTGCTTGGGGTTGCTTAGAACGCTCTTTTGTTGTGTAGGTTGTAGCCAAAGGCGACTAAGAAGTAGACCCGCTGGTTTGACTTATCGTAGTACGTGCCCGATAGCGTGAAAGCGCCTATCGGCGTGTTGACAATTAACGACACAGCGCCCATGAAGCTGCTGCTCCTCAGGTTTTTTTCGTACCTCACGTTTTCCTGAATGTTCTCCTTACTGAGACGTGTAAACGGCTGGAAAACATATCCCTCAACCCTCAGGCCTATCCTATCGGAGAAGGTAAAGGAGGGAATAAGTCCGGCGGCAAGGTAGCTCGCCGCCCTGAAATTTTCGAGGAAGAAGCCCTGCATGTTGTACATCGGGTTAAAGCCGGGCAGCAAGAACAGCGTGGAGTAGTAGTCGCTAAAGAGCACTTTCTGCGACAGCGCCCCCTCTAGGTAGTACCCCAGCGACAGGTACTTTATGGGCTTGAAAAAAGCCTTGTGCGTAACCTTCAGCGACCAAAAATCGCGGGTGCCCAGGCGCTTTCTTTTTTCCACTATCGTAGAATCCTCCGCCGCCGCCACCGCTGTTGTGCCAAACGTGTGGTACTCGTAGCCGTTCACGTAGTTAAGCTTAGCGCTGGTCAGCACGCCCGAAGTTTCAAACGCTTTGCGGTTGAGGGAGTTGTGCTCAACGGCGAGGTGTCCCTCCGTGAAGCGAAACGTCAGGCGCTCCGGTATGTCCTTCGACTGAAAATTTTGCCGCGTGTAGTAGTTCGTGTTGTACGTTCCCAGCGACCCGCCTACCTTAAGGCTGCTGTTCAGCAGAAAAGGTATCCCCACGTTGAGCTGCCCAAAGGATTCCGCATCCTGAATGAAGTCGGGCTTGGTGTCGCTGAAAATGTTGTCGGGGTTGCTGGTGTAGTAGTCGTTTCTGTTGTTGGTGTACATCAGCTCGCCAAAGATGGGAAGACCTATAGGCTTGATGGTGTAGTCAAAGCGTCCCATAACTTTTTGCGAATTGTACACGTTTCCGAAGTAGATGTCGAACGCGGCGCGCAGCGAAAAAAGGGAGTAGTAGCCGTATTCCCCGCCAAAATATCCAAGGTTTGAAAAGTTCGAGAAGCACCCGCCAAGGCTTACCTTTACGTTTGGCGCGGGAGAGATGCGCAGGTGGAGGTTGTAGGCGCTGTCGGCCGGATTGTAAGTGGCCGTTGGGAAAAATGTAGACACCCCGCCGTCGGAAACAACGCCAAAGTAGCGACGCTTTACCTCCTTGAGCGGAGTAGCGCCGTGGCGCTTATCCCGCATGGCGTCGCTGACGTAGGCCTTCAGGTTGGCATTTCCCCCCTCCACGGTCACGCTTTTGAATTGCAGCGTTGGCATCTTGCTCCGAAATTCCTCTCGCTTCAGGCGAATTTCTTCCGCCGCGACCTGCCGCTGCACGTGCTCCTTGATGCGGGGCATGTTTGCCAAGGTAGCGTCGTAGCCTATTTTTGTCAGCTTGCTAAGCTGGCTAAAATCCATGAGGCCAACGTTGAGCGAATCGATGTCGATGAGCAAGCCCTTTTGCGACGATATATCGTAGCTGGTAGGGCGCGAGGTGAGGCTCGTGATGTGCGAAAAAACATCGTCCTCGGAGGGGCGCTCGTAGTTGTTGGTGCACTTGACCCCGATGATAAAGTCGGGCGAGAACTCCTGCGTTGCCACGTCCACGGGAAAGTTGTTGATAATGCCGCCGTCAAAGAGCATTACGCTATCAACCATAGCCGGCTTGAACAGCCCGGGAAAACTCATGGAGGCGCGCACCACCGTACCCAAATCGCCGCCGCTGGGCACGTAGGCGCGCTTGTCGTAGGCGTTGTAGGAGAGCGCGCGAAAGGGAACCATCAAGCTATCAAAGCGCCTGCCTGCCGCGGCGTTTGCCTCCGAAAAGAGCTGCATAAAGGCAAAGTCCATCTGGTAGGGCGAAACATAGTTGGTAGGAAGAATAAACTTTGCGCGAAGCTGCCTGTCAACGAGGAAGTTTAGCCCAAAAAGCTTGGCGCTGGGGTCTAACTTCTTAAAAAAGTAGCTGCCCTCCGAGTCGTAGAGGCCGGTTGACCATTTTGTAAAATCCTCGGAAAGGAAGTACGCCGTAATCTCGTCTATGGTGTAGCCTGCGGCGTACATGCCGCCTACGATAGCGCCAATGGAAGTTCCGGCAATAGCGTCAATGGGAACCTGATTTTCCTCCAGCGCCTTGATAACGCCAAGGTGCACCAAGCCCTTTGCCCCTCCGCCGCTGAGCACCAGCGCCACCCGCTGCGCTGCCGCTGAGCCGACAAAAAGAAGCCCTCCTAAAAGCCAGCAAGAGGCAAGCAATATATGTTTAGCGGTGGACAATCTGTAATTAATTTTGTATCTTTGCATCCGGCAAGCGCAATTGTTGCGGTTACGTCAATCTCAACCTCATAGTAGCGTTGACAAAGCTACCAGCTTTTTGCGCTTCCCGAATAGGAGCTACAAAAGTAGGGCAAAACTTTGGAATCAAAAATAGCTTTCGCGCTTGATTGTGTTAAAAGAGTAAGTGTCGGTTTTATTTTGATGCTGCAAAGATAGCGTAGCTTGGCGCTTTGTGGTTGGCAAATTCTGCCAAATCACCTCCAACACCCGACGAAGAACAGATTTTGCACGATGATTGTGTTGAAGCCACGCAGCGCAAGCGCAAGCCGAAATGCGCGTATTAGGATTCGCTGCAAAGCGACAATTTGGAGTGTACCATAATTATTAAACAACTTATACATAATGCATTACGTATGAAAACAAAAAATATTATCTTGGCTGTTTTTCTGATTGCGGCTATGAACTTTATTACATTTTGTCAAACTAAAAACACGAAATCAGTGGAAAAAATTGTCCTCATCGAAACTACCCTCGGCAGCATCAAGGTTAAGCTGTACAACGAAACGCCGCAGCACCGCGACAACTTCCTCAAGCTGGCCGAGGAAGGTTTTTACGACAGCCTCATCTTTCACCGCGTTATCAAAGGATTCATGGTGCAGGCCGGCGACCCGGCAAGCCGCAACCCGCAGCCCGACCAGCGCTACGGCGCAGGAGGCCCGGGCTACACCATTCCGGCAGAGATAAACCCCGCGCAGCTTATCCACAAAAAGGGAGCGCTATCGGCAGCGCGCACCGGCGATCAGGTAAACCCGGAAAAGCGCTCCTCCGGGTCGCAATTTTACATCGTGCAGGGACGCGTGGCCAGCGACCCCGAGCTTGAGCAGACGGAAGTAAGCATAGGCCAGCAGCCGCTGCAAAGCATGTTTAGCCAAATGCTTGCCGAGGAAATACAAAAGCTGCAAGCGCAAGGCCTGCCCATCAATCAGGATTCGCTGGTGAACGACGTGCGCCAAAAGATACTTGCACGCTGGGAGAGCATGGAGAAGTTCAAGTACACGCCCGAGCAGCGCGAAATCTACAAAACAGCCGGCGGAACGCCGTTTTTGGACGGCGCCTACACCGTATTTGGCGAGGTGGTGGAGGGTTTGGACGTGGTGGACAAAATAGCCGACGTAGAAACCCAACCCGGCGACCGCCCCACAAGCGATGTGCTTATCGTCAAAATGACGGTGGAGTAAGGAGGAGGTAGTTTAGCAATTTTGGCGTTAAAGCAAGCAGCGGTAATTCATTTTTTTACCGCTGCTTTTTATATTTGTAGAGACTCGGCATTGCCATGCTTCCCATTCTTTCATTGTTCAACAGAAATATTTCGGGGCTTCGCTACTTCGGTGATGGTTGGGACATTCTCCGTAAACCCGACGTTGCACGTCGGGCTACCAAGATGCAACCCGTTCGCGGGTTGTCAGCCAGCATGAATAATGCGGACAAATGGTGGCGCAAGCCAATTCAAAATTCAAAATCCTCCTGCTTTTGGTTGTAAATCAGACGGATAGGCGCAGCAGGGCGCAGGGCACAGCAGCGTATGACGACTCCTGCGCCAGGGCAGAGCTTTGATGGGAAAGAATAAAATTGCAGGTATTCGATAAAAAATGTACCTTTGGGGAAATTTATTTTGCGATAAAAACGACACACGGCATACGCCTTAACAACATCTTTGACTATACTTGACACATGGCCTACCAGACACCAACAAAGGATTTATTTTCTACCGAAGCTAAAGCTGAGCAGGATTACACGGCCACCTTTGCGGACAACATGAAAATGCCAATTCACAAGTGGTATAGGTATACAGCAGGTTTTTCGGCTTCGTGGGTTAGCAAGCTGATAAGAGAAGAACAAAAAAATGGGCGAACAAGAATCATTGACCCCTTTGCAGGGTCGGGAACCGTTTTGCTGGAAAGCGAGTTTCTGAAAGCTGCCTCGTACGGTGTTGAAGCTCACCCGTACATTTACCGCATTGCAAAAGCAAAGCTTAGCTGGGATTTTCCGGCAGACAAATTTAAGAAGGAAGCGCTTGCTCTCCTCCGGCAGGCCAAA
>JAIRXY010000137.1 GCA_031268055.1 Prevotellaceae bacterium
ATGAAAAAGACATTATTATTTACATTATTCGGTCTGTTTACATTCATTGTAAATGCTCAAATTGTAACAGGCGAACAACCCTATAGTATGAATGTGGCGTCGAAAATAACGAAATTAGACCCCATTGTTTTGTCCGCTCCCGACAGCGCTATCATTGCAAAAGAAGATTCTCTAAATAATTTCAAGTAATACTCCCCCAGAAGACCACTTGATTGATATAAATTAAAAGTCAACAATATGAAAACAAAAATTCTAAAAACAATAGTAGCCATGCTGATTATAGCAGCATGTTTCTCATGTGAAGAAGATGAACTCGAAACCATTTCGTTGCCGGGTACAAGTTGGGAGCTTGCAGGTACTGTAAACGCCAAAACAGGCAAGCTGAGAGAACTTAACTCAAATGGAAGACCACATACATTTTACTTTGACTCGGATAGCGCTGCTTCGGAAGTTAATATCAACGTACATCGTGCATACCTTGTACTCTTTCCGGAAACATACATCTATGTATACCCGTATACTTATATGTTAATAGCGGACGAGTTCTATGATGTGATATACGAAGTGGATGCACATAAATTTAAAGGAAATGAGTTAAGACTTTTCTATAACGGAGGGAAAAATTATTTACTTTATAAGCTACAACCATAACAACGTAAAATAAAGTTACTGATGAAAAATATAACCACTAAAACCACAAAAACAATGAAACATCTAACAGCACTTTTGGCTTTACTTATTTCGGCTGCCGGCCTTTTTGGTCAGGAGCAGTTTGTCTTCACTGAGGGCAGCAGCGCATGGTTTCCGCTGACGGTCAACGGCTACCCTGCAACCATCACGACCGACGAGCGTGACAAGGGCATTCTGCGGGCGGTCAACGACCTGCACGAGGACTTCCGGCGGGTAACGGGGTTTTGGCCGCTGACCCACCTCTCCAACGCCATCATCATTGGGACGGTAGGGCAATCGGCCACCGTAGACCGCCTGATTAAGGAGGGTAAAATTGAGCAAAAAGAAATCGCCGGCAAGCTTGAGAAGTACCTCATCCAAACCGTCGACAATCCTGCGCCAAACGTCACAAAGGGCTTAGTCATCGCCGGAAGCGACAAGCGCGGCACAATTTACGGTATTTATGAGCTGTCGCGACAAATCGGCGTGTCGCCGTGGTACTGGTGGGCAGACGTGCCCACCAAGCGCAGGGAAAATCTGTACGTGAAGCCCGGAGCGTACACCGACGGAGAGCCCGCCGTGCGCTACCGAGGTATCTTTATCAACGACGAAGCGCCCGCATTTCAGGGCTGGTGCGCAGAAAAGTTTGGCGGCGTGAACGCAAAAATGTACGAGCACATGTTCGAGCTGATTCTACGCCTCAAGGGTAACTTCCTCTGGCCGGCCATGTGGGGCAACGCCTTTTACGACGACGACCCGCAAAACGGCGCGCTGGCCAACGAAATGGGAATTGTCATCGGAACATCCCACCACGAGCCGCTGGGGAGAGCCCACGACGAGTGGCGACGCTACGGCAAGGGCGAGTGGAATTACGATAAGAATGTAAAAGAGCTGCAACAGTTCTGGCGCGGCGGAATGGAGCGGATGAAAAATTACGAAACCGTAGTAACCGTTGGCATGCGCGGCGACGGCGACGAGCCTATGAGCGAAGGCGCAAATATTGCCCTGCTGCAACGAATTGTGGCCGACCAGCGCGGCATAATCGCCAAGGCGACCGGAAAAAAAGCCGAGGAAACGCCGCAGGTGTGGGCGCTCTACAAAGAGGTGCAGGACTACTACGACAAGGGGATGCGCGTCCCCGACGACATCACGCTCCTGCTCTGCGACGACAACTGGGGCAACGTGCGCAAGCTCCCCAGCCCCGACGCTCCCAAGCGCAAGGGCGGATACGGAATGTACTACCACTTTGACTACGTTGGCTCGCCGCGCAACTACAAGTGGATTAACGTTAGCCAGATACAGCGAACGTGGGAGCAGATGAGCCTCACCTACGCGCACGGCGTGGACAAGCTCTGGGTAGTAAACGTGGGCGACCTGAAGCCTATGGAGTTTCCCATCAGCTTTTTTCTTGACATGGCTTGGGCGCCGCAGCGCTTCAACCCCGACAACCTCATGCAATACACTGAGCAGTGGTGCGCTCAGCAGTTTGGCGAAGAGTACGCCAAGGACGCCGCGCGCCTCATCAACCTTTACGCCAAGTACAACAGCCGCGTAACGCCCGAGCTCCTCGACGACAAAACGTTCAGCATGGATAGCTACAGCGAGTTTGAAACCGTTGTAGGCGACTACAAAAACCTCGCGCTCGACGCCTTCCGCCTCTACAACCGGCTACCGGCGGCGTACCGCGACGCGTTCGACGAGCTGGCGCTGTTTCCCATCAACGGCATGAGCAACCTTTACGAGATGTACTACGCGCTGGCAATGAACAAGCAGTACGTAAAATCCGGCGACCGGCGCGCCAACGCATACGCCGATAAGGTGAAGGAGTGCTTCCGCCGCGATTCATTGCTCACCGCTCACTACAACAAGGATATTGCCGGCGGCAAGTGGGCGCACCAGATGGATCAGGTGCGCATTGGCTATACCTCGTGGCAGCAGCCGCCCCGAAGCGTCATGCCCACCGTAGAGTACGTATACCGCGAAACGCCAAAGGAAAAGCGGTTCATCGAGAGCAACGGCTACATCTCCATCGAAGCTTGCAGCTTTGCGCGCGCGCAGGGCGCAGGCGGCATACAGTGGAAGGTTATCCCCGACTTGGGAAGAACGAAGTCGAGCGTAACAACCCTCCCGCCAAACGCCTACCCGAAAGAAGCGGATGCTGTTTACCTTGAGTACGACCTGCAAACCGTTTCGTCGGGCGAGGTTGAAGTGCAGGTTTGGCTGGCGCCATCCTTAAACTTCAACGCCAACAAGGGGCTGCGCTACGCCATTTCGTTTGACGGAGGAAAGGAGGAAGTTGTAAACTTCAACGGACGCTACCGCGGCGAGCTCGGAGCGTGGCAGGGCGAACGAATTATACGGTCGGCCACGAAGATGAATATTGGCGAGGCCGGAAGCCATACCCTGCGCCTCCGCGCGCTGGAGCCGGGCATTGTGCTCGAAAAGATACTGCTCAACTTTGGCGGCTTGCAGCCCAGCTACCTCGGCGCGCCGGAGAGCCGGTTTGTAGATACCGCCTCGCCTTTCCCCGCCTTTCCGCCGGGCGGCGACGTGACGGTGCGCTTAGACCACGACCAGATGATGGAGCAGCTGGGGCAAACCTACCCACCGCTGCCGCCAAGCAGCGGTGCGCCCAACGCTGCTACCTACTACGCCGCGCGCTCCGCCTTTGGCCTGTGGACAAACTACGTGCAGGCATGGGAGGAGAATGGCGACTACTACACCGGCGCAAAGTTCTACAAGCCGCTAAAGCTGCACGACCTCACCGGGCTTACGGCGCAGAGCTGGCCTGCTCGCCGCGCGGAGATATTCGAGGAGGTGCAGAAGATTTACGGCTACATTCCTCAGGGCGCTGCCGGCGTGAAGATAGCGTGGACGCTGAGCGACCCGGTAGAGGTACAAGAGGCGCCCAGCCGCAGCGGGGGGATGGCAAAAACCATCCCTTTTCGCCGCTACACCATCACGGGGAGCATTGATACATCCCTGTACCCTGCCGTTCGCAGCGTGCCCGTTTTAAGCGGCGAGCTGCGCATTCCGCTAAGCGTACCCGCAGGCGCAAAAGCTCCCGTAGTTATCAGCTACGCTTTCAGCTTTGGCGGGCAGCGCATAGCGGGCGACGAAAGCCTGTGGAGCACAATGGCGCCCGACGGCGTTGGCGTGCTGTACTTCAACGCCGCCGCCTTGCAGCCCGACAACGGCGCTGACCTCACGAGCTACCTCATTGGGCTGGTGAACAAAGGCCGCTGGCGCAAGCCCACCGATTGGGGTACGCTGGTGGCGTGGTCGTGGGGCGTTAGCCGCTTCATTGATTTTTTTGAGCAGGGCAGCGCTCCCGTGGATGCAAAGAGGGTGGCCGTCACCGGGCACTCGCGCTACGGAAAGGCTGCCTTGGTAGCGATGGCCTACGATACGCGCATTGCAACAGCCTTTCCCAGCTCGTCGGGGGCAATGGGCGCAGCGCAGAGCCGCAGGCATTTAGGCGAAGACCTTGAGAACTGCATCTGGAACTCGGAGTACCACTGGCTGGCCGGCAGCGCCATGCAGTACGCCGGCGTAGACGAAAGCAGCGCTGACGGATACATGCCGCGCAGGGTGCTGCAAATGCCGGTGGACGCCGAGTCGCTGGTGGCGCTTTGCGCTCCCCGCCCCATTTTTATCGGCAGCGGAGACGCCACCAAGGGCGAAGCGTGGGTTGACCCCTACGGCTTGTACCTCACCGCCGTGGCCGCAAGCCCCGTCTACGAGCTGCTGGGCAAAAAAGGCATCGCCATGAGCGACGTGATGGACTACAAGGGGCAAAAAATACCCATGCCCATCATCGACAAGGCCTACCTTGCGGGCGACATTGGCTTTCGCTGGCACCACGGCGGCCACGAAGCCGCACCCAACTACCCCGCCTTCAAGGAATTTATGCTGAAGCGGGTAGTAGAGAAATTTTGAGTTTTGAAACGCCGTAGCTATCCACCCAGCTATCAACCCTAACAGGGTTTAAAACCCTGTTAGGGTACTAATTACTTTAAAAATCCTGTAGCGGCGATGCTTTAGCCTCTATAGCATTAATGCTTTAGCCTCTGTCGCATTAATGCTTTAGCCTCTGTAGCATTGATGCTTTAGCCTCTGTAGCATCGATGCTTTAGCCCCTAACAGGGTTTTAAACCCTGTTAGGGTGGATAGATGAGAACTTGATAATCATTATTACTCTGCAAAAAATGTTTTTTATTTTATAACACAATAGTAGCAATCCAAAATTCAAAATTCAACAACCCATGTCTAACTACATTTCTCAGAAGGATTCCGGGAAGGAATCAAAAGGCTTTTATAAGCTATCGTGGTTTGAGCGTATTGCCTTTGGCTCGGGCGATATGGCGCAGAACTTCATCTACCAAACGGTGACAACCTACCTGCTGTTTTTCTACACCAACGTGTACGGGCTAAACCCCGCCATTGCAGCAGCCATGTTCCTCGGCGTGCGCATTATCGACGCCATCTGGGACCCCGTTGTAGGCGCGCTCATTGATATGCACACCACCCGCTTTGGCAAGTACCGCGGCTGGCTGCTCATCATGGCGCTACCCCTCACGGCGCTCATGGTAGCCTGCTTCATCGTGCCCAGCTTCGGCGAAACGGGCAAGGTGGTGTACGCCTGCGCCACCTACGTGCTCCTCTCGGTGGTGTACACAACGGTAAACGTGCCCTTTGGCGCGCTCAACGCCGCCCTGACGCGCGACCAGCACGAGGTAACCATCCTCACCACCACGCGCATGTGGCTGGTGAACGTGGCGCAGGTAGCCATCACCTACGGCGTGCCAACCCTCGTGATTGCCTTTGCCGGCACGATGAACTCCCCCGAAGCGCGCGGGGGCTGGCTGATAACCATCATCATCTACGGCGCGGTAGGCCTTGCCGCGCTCCTGTTTTCGTTTGCGGGCACCAAGGAGCGCGTGGTCATCTCCAAGGAGAAGCAGGCCAAGGTGAAGTTCTCCGATTTGTTCACCGAGGTAGCGCGCAACAAGCCCCTGCGGGTTATTTCGTTCATGTTTATCACCGCCTTTGCTATCATGGCCATTACCAACTCGGCGGCGACCTACTTTGTGAAGTACAACCTTGGAAGCGAGAGCTTGGTGGGCTACTACAACGTCATCTCTGCGCTTCCGGCGCTGGTCATTTTGCCCTTCATGCCGCTGCTGCGCAAGAAGTTTGGAAAGAAAGGGCTGCTCTACCTCTCGCTCGCCGTTTCGTTTGTGGGCTTTGTAGGGCTGTTTGTCCTTCCCGCCGACGAGGTAGCCATGATATTTGTTTTTCAGCTGGTGCGCTCCGTTGGGTTTGGCGTGGTGGGCGCTTTCATCTGGTCGCTCATTCCGGAGGCCATCACCTACGGAGAGTGGCAAACGGGCAAGCGCATTTCGGGCATTGCCAACGCGCTGATAGGCTTCTTCTTCAAGTTTGGGCTGGCGCTTGGCGGCTTTGTGCCGGGCGTTGTGCTATCGCTCACCGGATTCAGCTCCGAGCTGGACGTGCAGAACGACGCCGCCCTCATGGGCATCAGGGTGCTGCTTGCCGCCCTGCCAGCCTTGCTGGTGCTGCTGCTCGCCTTCATCGTTTCGCGCTACCACCTCACCGACGAGCAGCTGGTGAAGTACGGAAAAGATATTGAAAACGGAAGAATTGAGAATGAAGAATTATAAAACAACAAAAAACCTCAGAAATTATGAAAACACGTAAATTTATTCCCTGCCTGTGCGCAGCAACCCTCCTGCTGGCCGGATGCGGAGGACGTTCGGGCGAAGTCACCCTAAAGAAGGCGCTAAAGGACAAGTTTTACATCGGCACGGCGCTGAGCGTGGCGCAGCTGACGGGCGGAGATACCCTCTCGGAGCGCGTTGCGCGGGAGAACTTCTCGGCCATCGTGCCGGAAAACTGCATGAAGAGCATGTTCCTGCAACCCAGCGAGGGCAGCTTCTTTTTTGACGAGGCCGACAAGTTCGTTGCCTGGGGCGAGGCAAACGGAATGTGGATTACGGGGCACTGCCTTGTGTGGCACTCCCAAGCGCCGGACTGGTTTTGCGTAGGCAGCGACGGCCAGAATGTTTCGCCCGAAATCCTCACCCAGCGGTTAAGAAGCCACATTACGGCGGTGGTATCGCGCTACAAGGGGCGCATCAAGGGCTGGGATGTGGTCAACGAGGCCATACTCGACGACGGGTCGTGGCGAAAGAGCAAGTTCTACGAAATTCTGGGAGAGGAGTTTATCCCCCTTGCCTTTCAGCTGGCGCACGAGGCCGACCCCGATGCAGAGCTCTACTACAACGACTACTCAATGGCCTTTGAGGGCAAGCGCAGCGAGGTAGTCCGGCTGGTGAAAACGCTTCGGGAGCGAGGGCTGCGCATTGACGCTGTGGGAATGCAGGGGCATATCGGCATGAGCTATCCGGCCATCGAAGAGTTCGAGAAAAGCTTGCTTGCCTTTGCCGAGGCTGGCGTCAAGGTAATGATTACCGAGCTGGACCTTACGGTGCTGCCTTCGCCCCAGCCAAATGCCGGCGCTGCGGTGGAGGCTACCTTCGAGTACCAGCAGGCGCTGAATCCATACGCCGCGGGGCTACCCGACAGCGTCGCCGCAGCTTGGACAGGCCGCATGGCCGACTTTTTCCGTCTTTTCCTCAAGCATCAGGACAAAGTTAGCCGTGTAACCCTTTGGGGCGTATGCGACGACGATTCATGGCGCAACGACTGGCCGATACCCGGGCGTGTGGACTACGCGCTGCTTTTCGACCGTCAGGGCAAGCCAAAGGCGGTGGTAGGCGAGATTATTCAGTCAATTAAGAATTAAGAATTAAGAATTAAGAATACTACAATGGGTAGAGCGAGGCCAGCATCCGGCCAACCTTTAGGCAGGCATCCAGCCAGCCAGCCACGAGGCAGGCATCCGGCCTGCCTCGTGGCAAGTTGCGCAGCAATGACGCTATTGACCGTATGCCTCGGGCTTATGGGCAGAACAGCTACAAATAATAATAAAAATAGGAGATCTGAATTTATGAAGCAAGCAAGATACTTGGTTCCGGGTGATTACATGGCAGACCCTGCCGTGCACGTATTTGACGGAAAGCTGTACATCTATCCGTCGCACGACCGCGAAAGCGGCATCCCCGAAAACGACAACGGCGACCATTTTGACATGAACGACTACCATGTCTTTTCCTTGGAGGACGTAGAGCGTGGCGCGGTCACCGACCACGGCGTTGCGCTGCGGGTTGAGGATATTCCCTGGGCTGGCCGCCAGCTGTGGGACTGCGACGTGGCGCGCAAAAACGGAAAGTACTACATGTACTTTCCGCTGAAAGACAAGAACGATATTTTTCGCATTGGCGTAGCGGTAGCCGACAGCCCCGAAGGGCCTTTTACCCCGCAGCCCGACCCCATCCGCGGCAGCTACAGCATTGACCCTGCCGTTCTGGAGGAAAACGGACAGTACTACATGTACTTTGGCGGCATCTGGGGAGGGCAGCTGCAACGCTACCGCGGCAACAAGGCGCTGGAATCCGCGGCCTTCCCCGCAGACGGCGAGGCGTCGATTGCGCCAAAGGTTGTCCTGCTAAGCGACGACATGCTCGGATTTGCCGAGGAGCCGCGCGACCTGATTATCCTCGACCCAGACGGCAAGCCCCTCGCGCAGGGCGATACGGAGCGCCGATTCTTCGAGGCCTCGTGGATGCATAAGTACAGGGGAAGATACTACTACTCCTACTCCACCGGAGATACGCATAAAATTTGCTACGCCGTTGGCGACAATCCCTACGGCCCGTTTACCTATCAGGGCGTAATCTTGCCCCCCGTGCTTGGCTGGACTACGCACCACGCCATTGTTGAGTACAAAGGGAAGTGGTATCTCTTTCACCACGATTGCGTCCCATCGGGAGGTAAAACGTGGCTGAGAAGCCTGAAGGTGGTGGAGCTGGAGTACAGCGAAGATGGAGCAATAGCGCCCGTTGCCTCCCACTCGTAGATTATTCGGGTAATAAATGCAACCGTATTTGTCCTTTTTGGGGAAAATCTTTTAGCCCTTTTCGGTTTTCAGCTTTGGTTTCCCGCAGTGTTGACAAAATCACGGAACTTAACTTTTTTTATTAGCCCTAATCCTCCAATAATGTGTAATTTTGCCACGATTTTTAACAAGGGTAAACTGACCCATAAAAAACGAATAACAAAATGGGAAAAATTAAAGTAGGTATCAACGGCTTTGGCCGTATTGGTCGTTTGGTGTTTCGCGCCGCCGTTGAAGAGCGCGACGATATTGAAGTTGTAGGCATCAACGACTTGATTAGCGTTGACTACATGGTGTACATGCTGCGCTACGACTCCGTTCACGGACAGTTCAAGGGAGATATCGAGGTGAAGGATGGCAAGCTGGTTGTTAATGGCCACGCCATTCGGGTAACCGCAGAAAAAGACCCCGCCAACCTGAAGTGGGGAGAGGTAGGCGCTGAGTACGTAGTAGAATCTACCGGACTCTTCCTTACCAAGGAACTTGCCCAAAAGCACATTGACGCTGGCGCAAAGCGGGTGGTGCTATCTGCCCCTTCCAAGGACGATACGCCAATGTTTGTTTGCGGCGTAAACCATAAAGCGTACAAAGGCGAGGCTATCATTTCCAACGCTTCCTGCACCACCAACTGCCTTGCGCCGCTGGCAAAGGTTATCAACGACAGCTTTGGCTTGGTAGAAGGGCTGATGACTACCGTACACGCTACCACCGCTACGCAGAAGACCGTTGACGGGCCTTCGGCTAAAGACTGGCGTGGAGGCCGCGCTGCCGCCGGCAACCTTATACCCTCGAGCACGGGCGCTGCAAAAGCCGTAGGCAAGGTGATTCCCGCCCTCAACGGTAAGCTAACGGGTATGTCTATCCGCGTACCAACGCTCGACGTTTCGGTGGTTGACCTCACCTGCCGTCTGGAAAAGGCCGCTTCTTACGACGAAATCAAGGCCGCCGTGAAAAAGGCTGCTGATGGCGAGCTCAAGGGAATACTTGGCTACACCGAAGACGATGTGGTTTCCTCCGACTTTATTCACGAAAAGCGCACCTCGGTGTTCGACGCTAAGGCTGGCATCTCTCTCAACTCCAACTTTGTGAAGCTGGTAGCATGGTACGACAACGAGTGGGGATATTCCAACAAGGTGCTTGACCTCATTGCCCACACAGCAACGGTAAAGTAGTTTTTGCCGATACCGGCATACATACACCTTCGCAAAAAACGAAAAAGGCTTGCACCACCATGCAAGCCTTTTTTGCTGTGAGCTTGTTTTCCCTGCGTGGGATTATTTTCTCAAATTGGTTATCAAAAAATTATATTGCAATGGGCATTTTGGTATCACTTCTTGCAGCTATCCATTATTTCGGTTTGCAGGTTGATGGATTCCTCGTGAACAAGCTCCAGCAGGCGCTTGGTGAACTCGTAGCTTAGCCCCATGACCATAGCTAAGCGGCACCGCTTTTCCAAAATTTCTTCCCAGCGGTTAAGCTGCAAGACCATCAAGTTGTGGTCTTTTTTGTACTGTCCTATTTTTTTAGATATGCTCATGCGCTGCGCCATCGACTGAAAAATGGTTTCGTCAATCATGTCTATCTGCTGCCGGTAGGCTTCGAGCTCGCTGCGCTGCTCCGGCTTCACAGGGCTAATTTCGCGCAGCTGTAGCGCGTATATCATCTGGGCGTAAGCGCTGGGCAGGAGCTGCTGCTCGGCGTCGCTCTTTGCTACGCAGGGGTTGTTGTGCACCTCCACCATGAGGCCGTCCATGTTTAAGTCCAGCGCTTTTTGCGCCACCAGCGGGACAAGGTCGCGCTTTCCTGCAATGTGGCTGGGGTCGCAAATGATGGGCAGCGAAGGGCAGAGCGTTTTGAGCTCAATGGCCATGCTCCACACAGGCTCGTTGCGGTACACCGATTTTTCGTAGGCCGAAAATCCGCGATGAATAGCCGCCAGCTGGGTAATGCCGGCGCGGTTGATGCGCTCCAGCGCTCCCACCCAGAGCTGTAAATCGG
>JAIRXY010000173.1 GCA_031268055.1 Prevotellaceae bacterium
TGCCTCCAGCGGAGTGGGGGCAAGCGAACGGACGTCAGAGAGCGTCCCGTCGGCAAGGACTTGCTGAATGACTTCCGATTCGGGGGGCGCGTTGAAGTCGCCGGTGATGATTATGGGTAATCCTTCGCTCAGGGCTTTTGCGCGCTCCAGCAGCAGCTCTACGCCTTCGCGACGGGCTACCTGCCCTACGTGGTCTAAATGCGTATTGATGAAAAACAGGCGCTTGCCGCTGCGCTTTTCTTTTAGTACTGCCCACGTAGCGATGCGCTCGCAAGCGCCGTCCCAGCCTTTGGAGCCGGCGAGCTCGGGCGTTTCGCTTAGCCAGAAGTAGCCCGACCGCTCTTCTTTAAATTTGTCTTTTTTGTAGAAGATGGCAGCATACTCGCCGGCTTCTTTGCCGTCGGTGCGCCCTACGCCGATGGTGGCGTATTGCGGCAACCGCTCTTTCAGGTCGCTGAGCTGGTTGGCCAATACTTCCTGCGTGCCCAGCAGGTCAACATCGTAGGCTTTAATCATGGCGGCGGCAACATCCTTTCGGTACTGCCAGCTGTTCAGGCTGTCGCTGGGGTTGTCGTAGCGAATGTTGAAGGTCATCACGTTAAGAGGCAACGGCTTGCTTGTGCAGGAGAATAATCCGGCAAGCAGAATGAGGTAAGCGAGGTAATGTGTTTTTTTCATGATGGATGGATTGAAGTTAAATAAAATGTAGTATGATACAGCTGTATGATATACAGCCAATTGTTAATTGCTCTTCTGCGTATCGGAGTCTTTTTTCTGCAAAAAGGAGCTGTAGAGTTCTCCGTTGAGCAAAATTTCTCTGGCGCGCATTACCTCAGCATCGTAGGACGTGCTAACTTCCATGCGCCCCCTCTGGTAGTAGTAACGAACGGCTATCTCTGCCTCCAAAAGCTTGACGATGTCGCTCTTAAAGCGCAAAAGGTCTTTCTCCACATCAGGCCTTACTTTTTCCGATAAGGTTTGTAAGTCGACCGCCAAATCTTCGTAGTACTTTTCCTTTTTTAAGCTGGTCGTCAGCATATTAAGCGCATGCGAAGAGGCCGTTTCGTAGGTAAATCCCGCTTGCTTTACAAAATCTATAAATTCCTGATAATCGCTGTCTTTGAGCCTAAACTTTGAAGGAATTTCTATGGTATCATTTTTAATGTAGAATTGGCTTGCAAAGTCAAAAAACAGGTTTTGCTCGTACAGGCGTTGCAGTATTTGGGGCGATACGGTTGGCGGTATTGTCTCGTCCGGCGTTATGCCTCCCCCGTCGAATACGGTGCGTCCGGCGCGGGTGGTGAACTTGTGCACCAGCGAATCGGGAATTTTCCCAACGCTGCCATCGGGGTTGCGGTGGGTATAGTCAATTGCCTGAACACACCTATTGCTTGGCGTATAGTACTTTGCTGTTGTTATCTTCAACTTTTCATTGAAGGGCAAAGACCGCACGCTTTGCACTAAGCCCTTGCCGTAGCTGCGCTGGCCGACTATTACCGCTCTGTCCAAGTCCTGCAACGCCCCCGCAACAATTTCGGACGAGGAGGCGGACATGCTGTTGATGAGCACCACCAGCGGAATATTTACGTCCAGCGGGCGGCTTTCGGTTTTATACTTTTTTTCGCCGCCCACCCTGCCGCGCACGCTCACTACCTCTTGCCCCCTGGGGACAAAAAGGTTTACAAGCTTTACGGCCTCATCCAGCAGGCCGCCCGTGTTGCTGCGCAAATCAAAAATGAGGCTTGTTGCCCCCTTCTTTTTAAGCTCTGCCACAACCGATTTGACCTCTTCAGCGCAATCTTTGGTAAAGGTAGAAAAGTAGATGTAGCCTACCCCGCCATCGAGCACGTTCGAGTAGGGCACGCTTGGCAGCTGAACTTGCGCACGCTTCAGCGCTATGCTCACCGTATCTTTTGTCCGCAGCTTCAGCAGCTTCAGCGTAACCTCGGTATCCCTTTGCCCCTTGAGCGAGGCGCTTACGTCGGATACATTCTTGCTGTTGACGTGTACGCTATCTACCATCAGCACAACGTCGCCGGCCTTAACGCCAGCCCTATCAGCCGGAAACTTTTCGTAAGGCTCTACCACCTCTATCAAGCCGTCGCTACGCTTACGAATGAGCGCGCCAATTCCGCCGTACTGCCCCGTGGTGGTAAAATCAAAATCGCTCACCTCCGACTCCGGTATAAAAACCGTGTAGGGGTCGAGCGATTCCAGCATGTCGTTGATGGCGCCCGTTATCATCCGGTCGTGGTCGATTGTGTCAACATAGTACAAGTCCAGCTCTTGCAGTATGGAAAAAAACACGTCTATGTTTTTGGCCAAGCGAAAAGAGGCTGAGCTGGCAAAAATGGTGGCGGTACAAAAGGTGAGCAGCACAACGAGCGCTAACTTCTTGCTTATGGTATACTTGTGCTTCATGGGCAAATAGATTTTATATTACTTAAAATCAACTATATAACTTGCAAAACCAAATATTGCATCGCAAAGATAGCGTTTTTGCATATATCTTGGGCGAAAAAGACGAAAAATTTTTAAATAAACGGCTTGAAGCGGCAGCGCCGCCGAGGTAAACAGCTACAATAGCGCTTTTACAAACTCCGTCACCGTTAGCCGGTGGACTCCCAGTATGCGGGCAATGGCGCTTTTTGATACTTTTTTGTCCAGCAGCACCTTAATTTCTGCTTCTTTGCCGGTAAGCTTTTTGACCTTTGATTTGCTACCTTTCGGACGACCAAGCACAACGCCTTCGGCGCGCTTGCGAGCGAGAGCCTCTTTGGTGCGCTGCGAAATAAGGTTGCGCTCTATTTCGGCAGAGAGGCCAAACGCAAAGGCAAGAACTTTGGAGTTGATGTCGCTACCCAAGCGATAGTTGTCTTTGATGGTCCAAACTTGAATGTCGCGGTTCATGCACTCGTTGAGGATGCCCATAATCATTAGCAAGTTTCTGCCCAAGCGCGAGAGCTCCGAGCAAATGAGGATATCGTTGCGCTTCATTTTTTTAAGAAGCTTGCCAAGCTTCCTATCCTGAATGTTTTTTGAGCCCGAAATTGTTTCTTCAATCCATTTGTCCACAACCATAATGCTTTTATTGCAAAACTGGTTGATTTCAAAACGTTGATTTTCAACAGTTTGCTTATCGGTACTTACCCGAATGTAACCATAAATCATCTTACTTTTGTTTAAATTAATATTATATCGGTATAAATTAATTGCAAATATAGCCTAATTTTATTATATGATTACTATAGGCAAAAGTTCAGCGTTTTTGTTCGACAAAATGCCTTCGCCTGTAGCTTCGGCGCAGGCAGCTGGGTGCCGTTATCGCCCATCGAACAGCGCATAAAGGCTAAAATAGAGGCCGTTGGAAAGCCTTTGAAAGAATGGGATGTTAATATTTATCGCGGTATTTTGACCGGATATAATGAAGCGTTTATTATTGACGGGAAAAAGAAAGACGAACTAATTGCCGAAGACCCAAAATCCGCCGAAATAATACGACCGTTACTCCGAGGGCGAGATATTAAGCGTTATGGTTATGAATTTACTGATTTACATTTAATTACAACATTTCCAAGCCTGAAAATAGATATTGAAATGTATCCTGCTGTAAAACAACATCTTTTATGCTTCGGATATGACAGGTTAAAACAAACAGGTGAATTGGGTGCAAGAAAAAAGACTAATAATCAATGGTTTGAAACACAAGACTCGATAAGTTATTGGGAGGATTTTTATAAGCAAAAAATTATCTTTCAAGAGATAGTTCAAGAACCTGCATTTATGTTTGACGGAGATAATGGATTTTTCTGTTTAGATACTGCTAGAATAATAACGGGTAATGATATAAAGTTTCTTTTGCCTATTCTAAATTCTAAATTATTCTTTTTTGCAATAAAGTATTTTTATGGAGGTGGTAGTTTAGGTAATTCTGGTGTAAGAATGAAGCATACTTTT
>JAIRXY010000175.1 GCA_031268055.1 Prevotellaceae bacterium
AAAAGCGGCGTGGGCACATCCTCCAGCACAAAGTAGGCCGGGCCGGTTATGACTTTATCGCCGGGGACGACTTTTGCCTTCGTCAGGTTCATATACCAGTGGGGGTGCTCGTCGTCGCAGGTGGTGTATTTTCCTTTCGCCACGTAAACCAGATTGTCGGGCATGCGCTTAATCACCTCTCCGTGCAGGTATCCATCACTCTGCTGCGTAATCACAGCGTATATTTTTGCCTTCCTTGTGTTGAAGTTAAAGTACATCGAATCCATCTCAAACGTTTCGCTGCCCTGCTTGAACACCGGCTTTCCCTTGACGGTTTTGGTTGTCGAATCGTACGTGCCTCGGGCAAACGCAACTTTGACGCTATGGTCAAAGTTGATGTAATCGGCCGTTATTTCCATATCCTGAAACGTCACCTTGCCGTTGCCGTACAGTATCGTCCGCTGGTTTCCGCTTTGCAGCAGGAAAACGGTAGAATCTTCGCCGTCGGACAGCACAGGGTCGGTAATGGCATTCTTCGAAATACCGTCGTCAACCAGCGCCGAGTCGAGCAGGGAGAGGGAATCTATCAGGGTTAATGAATCCAGCCCCACGAGCGAATCGTAGAGAGGTAAGCTCACCGACGAATCGGGCACAGCAAGCGCTCCGCTATCGGGCACACCCGACGGCATTTGCAGCGTATCCGCAAGCGGCGCCTGTGCCCTGCCAACTAAGCATGTGAGCGTAAGCACAAAAAAGGCAAGATATCTGTTAAGGTTGGTGAACAAATATTTGTATCTAAAATTATGTTTGCTACTTTTGTGAGCCAAAAATAAAGCGGTAAAGTTACTCAAAAAAAACGATTTTCACCGAAAATGCAACGTAAGTTTGCCTTTGTACTTATAAATCAAGCGATATGCCTGCTATTTTTTGCTCCTACAACGCTCTTTTGCGCTACTCCGGTACGCGCAAAATCGCAAAAAAGCAAGCAAGAGATGGTGATAGTCATTGACCCCGGACACGGCGGACCAAGCCTTGGCGCGAGAGGTATTTTTGCGGTCGAAAAAGATATCGTGCTCAAAGTCGCCAAAAAGCTGGGTTTGCTCATTGTTCACGCTCACCCCGACGTGGAGCTTGTGTACACCCGCACCACCGATACCATCATTCCGCTCGAAGACCGCGGCGCGCTGGCCAACAAGGTAGGCGCAGACCTGTTCATCTCCATTCACGCCAACAGCAACCCCAAAAAAACGCCCTTCGGCACCGAAACCTACGTGATGGGGCTGGATAAAACAGACAAGAACATGGACGTAGCAATATACGAAAACGCTGAAATTGTTTACGAGGATAGCTACGAAACAAAGTACGAAGGCTACAACCCCAACTCGCCCGAATCGGTCATCCTGTTCTCATTCATGCAAAACGTGCACATGGAGCAAAGCCTAACTTTTGCCTCGTATGTAGAAGCAGAATTTGCCGACCATGCCATGCGTAAAAGCCGCGGCGTAAAGCAAGGGCCGTTTCTTGTTCTTTGGAAAACCACCATGCCCAGCGTGCTCGTGGAGATAGGATTTATCTCCAACCTCGAAGAGGAAAAGTATATAGCCTCGGAGCGGGGGCAAAACGAAATCGCCGAGGCCATCCTCAACGCCCTGAGCCGGTACAAGGCGCAATGGGAAAAAGCCCGAAACGCCAACGGCGAAGCGCCGTCTGCAGCAACACCCGGCAGCACGGATGGCTACGCCGGAGGCTCAAAAAATATGCCTACAGCCCTACCCTCCAGTAAGGGGCAGCAGCATAGAGCTACCTACCACGTGCAAATCTTCTCAACGTCAAAGCGGCTCAAGGCCAACGCACCGGAGTTCAAAGGGCTGAAAAACGTAAGCTGCTACCAAGTTGGGAGCTCCTACCGCTACTACACAGGCAGCGCAAGCAGCGTCAACGAGCTGATGCCGCTGCTAAAAGAAACAAGAAAAAAATTTCGCGACGCTTTTATTGTAAAGCTGAGAAACGGAAAACCGGAGAGGTAGAGGTTGAAGCTGCGATATATGCATATAAATTTTATTTGTAACCATGAAGATTTCAAAAGAGGCCAAAATAGGCTTATTCGCATTTGCTATGCTCCTTGTGCTGTACTGGGGCATTAACTTTTTGAACAAAAACGAACGGCTCAAGAGAACTGTCACCTACTACGTAGCGTACGACAACACCAACGGCCTACAGCGCAAATCGCCCGTGATGATAAACGGGGTAACGGTGGGCAGCGTTAGCGCAGTGGAGCTTAGCGGCAACTACAACGGTGTTGTGGCAACCCTGCAAATCAGCACACAGTACCGGTTGCCGGTGGGTACAACAGCGGCGGTGAGCAGCGGCGGCATACTCGACAAGAAAAACATAACTCTAACGCTTGCCAACAGCGGCTCCACCTTTCACAAAGCAAACGATACCATAAAAGCAAGCCCTGCCGGTAGCGACATCATGAGCATGGCTGCTCCTATAGCCGGCAAAGCCGACAGCCTGCTGGCGCAGCTCAACAGCGTTGCCGCCGCCCTGCAGGTTATGATGAACGCACAGCGCCAAGCCGACATAGCCACCTCGCTGTCAAATATTGCCTCGCTATCGGGCAACCTCAACAAGGCATCCGCCGAGCTGAGCCAACTTGCCGCCGAAAACCACAGGGGCGTCAACGTAATGGTAAGCGAGCTGAGCGAAGCGTCTACCAACCTCAACGCCGTTTCGGGCAACCTGAAAAACAGCAACGCAGAGATTACCTCGCTCATAAAAAATGCCGACGCCACCTTTGCCAACGCCCAAGCGCTGACGGCAACGCTCGACCGCTACGTTGCGCAGGGAACGCTGCTAAGCGCCATGCAGAACGATTCGCTCTACGTAAACCTCAACCGCACGGTAAGCAGCCTCGACGCGCTGCTAATCGACCTGAAAAGCAACCCGGAAAGCTACGTGCATTTCTCGATGTTTGGAGGGAAAAGTAAACGAAAATAGCGGAGCAGCGCGCGCTGGCTGCTGCGACTCCGCCGAGGCGTAACCGTCGGGCTACTGCGCTCTGGCCTTAGCTACTACAGCCTTTGCTTGGTTAACCAGCGCCGCTGCGCCCTGATAGCCCTCAAATACGGCAAGGGGAGTACCCTTAGCGTCAAGGTATATGAGCGTAGGGTAAGCGCGTATGGGGTACTTTTCCTGCAATTTGCTTCCCAGAGCGCCTTCCCAGTCAATTTGCAGGTTGATGAGGTTGGCATTGAAAAATATGCCCACCTCTCTGTTGGTAAAAACATTCCGCGACATAGCCTTGCACGGCCCGCACCACGACGCGTATGCATCAATGAACACAACTTTTTTCTCTTTGTCCGCTTGAGCGAGCGCCTGCTCAAACGTCCCCTCAAAAAACCTGATGCCAAACAGCTCCTGCGCCTGCAAGCCGCCAAGCAACAAAAAAGCAGAAAAACAAAAACAAGCAACCTTTTTCATACAAAAAAAAATTTACAGATGATGGAATTATAAAATTTTTCGAGCTATACCGCTATTGAATTTATGATGGCCTCGGTAGCGCCCCTATGCTGCGCCACGTAGCGCCGGCACGTGCTGCAGGACTGCTCGTAGCGCTGCTTGTCGACGTTCAGCATGCCCACCACGTTGACCAGCTCCAGCGCCGACAGCACGGGGAAAGCTCCACCCAGCTCAACCAAATCGGTTGCCTCGCGAAACTTTTTGTAGTTATCGCCAAAAATTACCGGAATACCAAATACTGCCGCCTCAAGTATGTTGTGAATCCCCACGCCAAAGCCGCCGCCAACGTAGGCTATGCTGGCAAACCGGTAGAGCGACGAGAGAAAGCCCACCGCGTCGACCACAAAAACGCTGTAATCGGCAAGGTTAACATCCATGTCCTCATTCCACTGCGAATAGCGCAGCGCAGGCTTTTCGAATCGCGCAAGCAGGTTGCGCACGCCGCCTTCGCTCACCTCATGCGGCGCTACGATAAGCTTCATGTTGGGCGTTTTATTTACCAAATCGGCCAGCAGCTCTTCGTCGCGAGGCCACGTGCTACCGGCCACCAGCGTTATTTTTTTCGGAGAAGCCAGCTGCGCCAGCTGCGGCAGGGCGTTGGCGTTGGCCGCCACCTCAAGCACGCGGTCAAAGCGGGTATCGCCTGCATACGAGGCATTGCGTATGCCCACCGAGTCTAACAAATCCAGCGAATCGTCATTCTGCACAAAAATATGCTCAAAAAAGCCCAAAATCTTCACAAAAAACCTCCCGTACAGGTGGTCAAAGAAAGCCTGCTGCTCGCGAAAAATAGCCGAAATAACGTAGGCTTTTACGCCCTGCTGCTTAAGCGAGTTGAGGTAGTGATACCAAAACTCGTACTTGACAAATATGGCAATGTCCGGCGCGGCAACCCGTACAAACCTGCGCGCCACCCACCACAAATCAAAGGGCAGGTAGCATACGTAGTCGGCAGCGGCATAATTTTTCCGCACCTCGTAGCCCGAAGGCGAAAAGAAGGTAAGCAGAATAAAAAGGTCAGGCTCTCGGCTTCGTAGCCTTTCGATAACGGGCCTCCCCTGCTCAAATTCGCCCAGCGAAGCGCAGTGCACCCACGCCACCTTGCGCTGTCCGCGGGTTTCCATTGCGCGCTTCAGCTTGCGCAGCCATCCCCGCTGCCCCAGCGCCAGCTTGCGCGCCTTGGGGTAAAAAAGCGCGCTAACGTGTACACCCAGCCAGAACAGCAGCAATCCTATGTTGTATAAAAAAATCACCTCCTCTTTGACAATAATAAAAATTTTGCTGTAAAGATAGCTCTTTATTCAATCATAAAGCTGCCGCAGAGAGGAAAAATGGAAAGAAAAATAGGCGCTGCCGTTATTTGTTTGAAAAAATAGCTCACCGGTAAATAAAAATCACTATTGTCCGATAAAAAAGTAGACATCTCGAAAACGCCAAGTTCAGCTTGGATTACGCTCTTTCAGGGCTTGACAAC
>JAIRXY010000176.1 GCA_031268055.1 Prevotellaceae bacterium
ATAGAAAAAAGGAACGAATATATATAATATAATATTAATATTTTTTACACCCCACCCGGAGGGGTTTCCTGTGAATAACCCCCAGATTCATCTGGGGGTAACGCAAGCGCACGCTACAAACCCAAAACCCCGGAGGGGTTTCCCTATTATTTTGGGCAACGCTTGAAGCGCTGTAAGCACATTGCCTACGCTGCTTTCATGGAAAACGCTTACAGCGTTTTATGCCCTATCTTCGTCCCCTCCCCCCAGATGAATCTGGGGGTTATTCACAGGAAACCCCTACGGGGTTTTTCACGCTCGTAACCCCAATAGGGTTTAAAACCCTGTTGGGGGTTGAATCTGTCTTACAAATTCTGTAAATTCTGTAAATTCTGTCGAAACCCCTGTTAGGGTCAAATCAACCCTGTTCGAGGGGGGCAACCCGTGGGTTGCCCCTACGGTGGCGGCGGGCAATGCGGCGGCGGGCAAAAACCGCAAGGGAGGGCCAAACCTTTTGCCCTCCCTCTTTCAGCTTTTTGATAATAAAATGATGCCTTTTTTCAATAGATTAGTTTGTTTTTGCTGCTTATGGTTGCAAAAGATTTAGCGTCTTAATAAGCTGGGGTATGCCATTTTCAAAATCTACGCCAAAGCGAATATCGGTCTTTGCCTCGAACGTTCTCCTGATGCTCGCCGTGGTGTACCCTACGGCTACCTCCACCGCCTGCGGCAAGCCAAAATTGTTGAGCAGCGCAGCCAGCAGCGCGCTTCCAAACACATCGCCCGTGCCGTGGTAGTAGCCGTCGATTCTATCGGCAAGGAGGTAGGATATGCCGCCGGTCTCCCTGTCGTAGGCGGCGGCGCCAAGCTGCTTTTCGTCGAAAAACGTACCGGTGAGCACCACCTGCCGCGGGCCTATGTCGCCCAGCTTCTTCAGCAGGAGGCTGATGTACTCCCTTGTGTACGGCCCGGTGCGGTATGGCTCTCCTACCAGCAGCGAGGCCTCCGTTACGTTTGGAATGATGATGTCGGCCTTAGCGCAGAGCTTTTTCATTCCGAGGGCAAATTCGGGCGAAAAAATTTTGTACAGCTCTCCGTTGTCTGCCATCACGGGGTCAACCAGAATGATGTTGTCTTGCTCCCTGAAATCGTCGAAAATTTCGCCTACAATCTCCAGCTGCTCAAAGGAGCCTAAAAAGCCCGAGTACAGCGCGTCAAACTTTAGTTTCAGCGATTTCCAATGCTGCGCAAAGGGGCGCAAGTCTCCCGTCAGGTCTCTGTAGGTATACCCCGTAAATCCTCCCGTGTGGGTGGACAAAACAGCCGTAGGCATTATGGCCGTTTCAATACCTGCCGCCGACAGAACAGGCAGCGCAACGGTCAGGGAGCACCTCCCGAATCCCGAAATATCGTGGATTGCAGCAACTCTTTTTTGGTGTGGCATAGGGCGATATGGTTACGTTGTTATGTAACGAAAAATAATTAATTCGTAAGTTTCTGTCTCTTAGCATGTTATGTAAACAGCAGGCTGTTTTACCGTACATCATAAATAAGGCAGGCGGCATCCCTCAAGGGTCATATCTACCCAACCTTTTTGGGCTGCCGCGCTGCCTCTCTTTACGTTCAAATCAGGCTGCTCCTGCTCTGATTTTTTTACAGCGGATACTCGTCAAAGGCGTAAAGCACCGTCGATAGGTAGCGCTCGCCGGTGTCCGGCAGGATGGCAACGATGTTTTTCCCCTTGTTTTCGGGTAGCTTTGCCAGCTGCGCAGCCGCGTAGGTAGCCGCACCCGACGAAATTCCCACCAGCAGGCCTTCGATCTTTGCCAGCTCTCGGCTCGTGCGAATGGCGTCGTCGTTGGATACGGTGATAATCTGGTCAACCACCGAGCGGTCAAAGTTTTTGGGAACAAAGCCAGCTCCAATGCCCTGTATCTTGTGCGGGCCGGAGTTGCCCCCCGACAGCACGGGCGAATCGGCAGGCTCAACGGCCACTATCTGCACCTTGGGGTTTAGCTTTTTCAGGTACCTGCCAACGCCGCTCACCGTACCGCCCGTACCCACGCCGGACACAAGTATGTCGACCTTTCCGTCGGTGTCGCGCGCTATTTCTTCCGCCGTTGTAGCCTCGTGAATGGCAGGGTTTGCCGCGTTGTCAAACTGCTGGAGAATGACCGCGCTTGGCGTTTCGCTGCGGAGCTCTTCGGCCCTGGCAATTGCCCCCTTCATTCCTTCCGATCCGGGGGTGAGCACAAGGTTAGCGCCCAGCGCCTTAAGGAGGTTTCGGCGCTCAATGCTCATGGTTTCCGGCATGGTGAGAATGAGCTTGTAGCCTTTGGAGGCCGCAACAAATGCAAGCCCAATGCCGGTATTACCGCTCGTAGGCTCAATGATGGTCGAATCGGGCTTCAAAATGCCCTTTGCCTCGGCGTCTTCTACCATTGCCAGCGCTATGCGGTCCTTTACGCTGCCAAGCGGGTTGAAGTACTCTATTTTTCCAATCAGGTTTGCAACAAGTGCGTGCTTCTGCCCAAAGGCGTTCAACGCCAGCAAGGGGGTATTCCCCACAAGGTCTGTCAGCTTCTTTGCTATCTTTGCCATAATGATTTAGTTATTTTTTTTGATAAAACAATTGGTGTAAAATTACGTCGGCAAAATAAGCACAAATAAAAATACTGCGAAATACCATAAACATGGTATTTTGCACCTGCAAGGGTTAAATATTTTTAGTAGCTTTGCAGCTCGCACGCCTACTTCAAAACCGAGTAAAAAGCGTAACCTCTAAATTTAGCAAGCACAAAATGAGTTCACAAGCAGAGATTTTTCCGCTGGTAGACGCCAGCGGCAGGGTTACAGGTAAGGCTACCCGCGCCGAGTGCCACAGCGGTAGCATGCTGCTGCATCCGGTGGTGCACCTCCACTACTTCAATGCGCAAGGAGAGCTGTACCTTCAGAAGCGCGCCGCGCACAAGGACATCCAGCCCAACATGTGGGATACCTCGGTGGGCGGACACGTAAGCTACGGCGAGGAGGTGGCGGCAGCCCTGCTCCGCGAGGCAAGCGAGGAGCTTGGCCTGCGCAATATTTGCCCTGTTTTTCTGTTTCGCTACGTCTTTGAGTCGGATGTAGAGCGCGAGCTGGTGTACGTCTACTACGCTACCTCCCCTGCGCTACCTCAACCCGACCACGACGAGGTGAGCGAAGGACGCTTTTGGAGCGTGGAGGAAATTCTTACCTCGCTGGGCAAAAACATTTTCACCCCCAACTTTGAAGGCGAAATAAAGAGAGCGCTAAGCGCGCTGCGCAACGTTTCAACGCTACACTTCCACCGTGCTACGACAATATGCTCATTTTGCTAAAAATGGCAATTTGCTCACGCGTATAGTACTGCTTCTGGAAGTTTTTACCACAATCTTTGCAGCGCAAGCGCGATATACCTCTTCGATTTTTTCCTCTTTTCTCAACGTCCTTGCTGTTGCAGCGCGGGCAATGAGCTTCTTCCGTTTGCTTTACGGCGTTGCCAAAATTCAAAATATCCTCCACCGGAAGCACCTGCTGCTCCCCTGTTTTCAGGTTTTTGATGGAAACATTTTGCTTCGATATTTCGCTATCACCGGCAATCACCACGTATGGAATAGAGTGCCTGTTGGCGTAGTCAAACTGCTTTTGCAGCTTTCTGCGGTCGGGGTAAATCTCAACGCTTACGCCGCTCTTGCGCAGCCGCGCGGCCAGCGGGATAGCGTACAGCACTTCGTGCACGCCAAGGTTGGTAAACATCACCTGCGTGCTCGCCTGCGCGCTGTCGGGAAAAAGGTTGAGCTGCAGCATTACATCGTAAATGCGGTCTGCGCCAAAGGAAATGCCTACGCCGGACACGTCGGGAAGGCCAAATATGCCGGTGAGATTATCGTAGCGCCCGCCGCCGGTAATGCTGCCCATCTCCACATCGTTGGCTTTGACCTCGAAAATAGCCCCTGTGTAGTAGCTCAACCCGCGCGCCAGCGACAAATCCAGCTCAACTTTGCACGCCAGCTCTACCTGCTGCAGGTAGCCCCAAATTATGCTAAGCTCCTGTATACCCTCCATTCCTACAGCAGAATTTTCCAGCATTAGGCTTAGCGCCTGTAGCTTTTCCTCCGACGAGCCGCTAAGCAGGAGGATAGGCTCCAGCGTAGCAATTGCTTCGTCCGAAATGCCGCACTCCATCAGCTCCGCCTTCACCCCATCCAAGCCTATTTTTTCAATTTTATCAATGGCTAACGTTACTTCCATCAGCTTGTCGCTTGCGCCCATAAGCTCTGCTATTCCGCTCAACACCTTGCGGTTGTTGATTTTCAGCGTTACCGCAATGCCCAGCTTCTGGTAAACGGCGTCTACAATTTGCATCAGCTCTACCTCGTTGAGCAGCGACGGAGAGCCAACGATGTCGACATCGCACTGGTAAAATTCGCGATAGCGTCCTTTCTGCGGCCTGTCGGCGCGCCACACGGGTTGTATCTGGTAGCGGCGAAACGGGAAGACTATTTCACCCCGATGCTGCACCACGTAGCGGGCAAATGGTACGGTGAGGTCGTAGCGCAACCCCTTTTCGCACACCTTTAGCGATGCTGCGCCGGAGCTTGGCAAATCCTCGGGCAAAAGCTTGGAAAAAGCGTCGCCCGAGTTGAGAATCTTGAACAGGAGCTTATCGCCTTCCTCGCCGTACTTGCCGAGTAAAGTTGAGAGGTTTTCCAGCGCAGGTGTTTCAATCTGCTGAAAACCAAATGTTTTAAAAACGCCTCTGATAGCGTCAAAAATGTAGGTGCGCCTTGCTGTTTCTACGGGCGAAAAATCGCGGGTGCCGGAAGGAATGGATGGTTTCATAATTAGGATTTCAAATTTCAAATATAATAAATTTATTCACTCTATAACTTTCAAAACGGATATCCGATAGCCAAAAAAAGCGAGTTTGCCCCGTTCAGTAACCACTTGTCGGGCGTTACAAAGTACGCTCCTGTGAGCGCAGGGTCGTGCAGCCTGATGCCGTAGTCAATTCTTGCTACCAGCACGCCAAAGTTAAAGCGCAAACCAACTCCCCAGTTGATTGCTACCTGCTTGGGAAAATCTCGCAGCGAAAAGAGCGCTCCCTTGCGGGGATCTTCCTTCCGAATAGCCCAAATGTTGCCGGCATCGGCAAAAATAGCGCCCTCCATCCTCCCCAGCAGCTTGAAGCGGTACTCAGCGTTCATCTCCAGTCGCATGTCGGCAAGATGGTTGAGTAGGTTGCCGCTCTCGCTGTACGAGCCGGGCCCAAGCGTTCGTATTTGCCATCCCCTTAGGCTGTTAGCACCTCCGCTGTAGTACATTTTATCAAACGGCAGTGAGAGAGAATTTCCGTAGGCAACGCCCACTCCTGCCAACGCTCGAAAAGCAACGGAGGAGGCCGAGCTGAAAACGTTCAGGATAGTGTAGGCAGCGTCGAACTTTACAAACTGCGCAAACTTGGTGCCTCCCACCTCATACGCCGCGCGCCCTGTGCCGCCGTCAACCTTGGGAGCAGCGCCAAAAGCCTTGTATCCAAGCCACAGCAAGTTACCCTTGAGGTCTACGTCAAAGCGCAGGTGCTGCTGAAACCTACCGCCGCTGCCGCGCGTGCTGTATATGGCCGACGTAGAAGACCCCAGCAAAAAAGCGTCCTGATAGGAGTTGAGCATGTAAGGGTTGGCGCTTATGCTGCTCTCAAACGAGGAGGCCATTTTGAGAATCTTTATAACGTTCATGTTCATCGTGTATATGTATATCATGTTGCCCAAGTTGCGCCACGAGTAGCCAAAGGTTATGTCGGCCAGAATGCGCGTGTAGTCGGGGCGCTGCTGAAAGTTGCCCGAAAGCGCTATCTGCGTTCGCGGGCTATACACGTTACGGTAAAAATCAAAGCGAAGGGGAAAAAGTATGCTGGGGGTATTAAGCGAAACGGAGGCCCCCAGCTCATACGAATTTTCGGGCGCAGCGTCGGCGTAAAGCTGCACCTTCTGAAATATCCCAGTGAGGTTTACATCCAGTATCTCTGCGCCGCGAAACAGGTTTTTATGCTGGTGGTGGCCGGTAATGGAGGCGCCAAAAAGCCAATTATCGCTAAGCGAAATTTCGCCGCCGTACTCGTAGCCCTGCCGCATGGACGGCAGCAGCGTAATAGCGCCGTGCAGCGGACGGGGCAGCGTATCGGCATCCGACGGCGCAACGGGCAGCTCGGTAAAGCGAACATCCATAGACCTGAAAAGGCGGAGGTTGGCAAGGTTGCGGTACGTCCGGTCAACCTCCTGCACGTTGTACAAGCTGCCTATTTGTATCCTGTTGTTCATGCCAATAGCCTCCGGGCGGAGGCCAGGGCGCTCGCCCTCGCCGGTGCATCCGCGGCAAAGCATTTCAAACGCTTCGTGATGAATGGTATCCCAGCCTGCAGGAGCGCTGGCAGCGTTAGCCTGCGCTCTCTGCGGGCTGTTTTCCAGCAGCACCGACAAGCTCTGTACGTAAAATTGGTGGTGGCTGCCGGTTGGATTTTCCGGCGTTGCCGGCTCTTTTGCCACCAGAACGGTCAGGTTAACCTCACGGCTACCCAAAGTAGTATCGGCGCGGTAGGTCACGTAGTTGTCGTAAAAGTTGTAGTAACCACAGGCGCGCATGTCGTTGGAGATACGGCTGCTTTCTTTTCTAAGCGTCTCTCCGTCAAATATATCCCCAACCTTAACAAGGCTTTTTTCCGGATTAATAATCAGCGAAGTATCTATGCTTTCATCCATAATATCGTACGCAACGCTACGGATACGGTATGGCTGCTCCAGCTTCACGCTGTAAGCAACCTTGGCCTTGCGCTTGCCGTAGGCAATTGATACCTCTGCCGTAGAGCCATAGTAACCCCGATAGCCTACATACTGCTCCATGCGCTGCGCCGCGTTGGTGGCCAGCACGCTGTCGAGAATAACAGGGGGCTCACCGGCGTTGCGCACCAACCGGTTGATGAAGTTATCCTTTTCCGAGGCAAGGTTGTAGAAAATGAGGTACAATGGAATCATTCTAAAAATCGTTTTGTTCGGCTGCTGCCGGATAAGCGGCTCAATATCGCTCTCTTTTAGCCCTTCTCCCTCGATCTTGAGCTCGCTCTTGGTCAGCAAGTAGTCGCCCTGTGGAACATGCTTGGTGGTAGAGCACGACGCTAATATGTATCCTAACGCTGCTATCAAAAAAGCCCTACAAGGTATGTGGCGTATTCGTGGCAATGCTGACAAAGTCTGTTGTTATCTAAATTTATCTGGTTATTCAAAAAAAATTTGTATGACATCACATCAAATTTCGTTTGGCAAAGATAAAAATACAAATCGTACCTACCCCATTTTTTGCAAAAAATAATTTAATATACAGACTTTATTGTGTAGCTTTGCGGGATGATTAGCAAATCGACCATAAGCCTCATCGCATCGCTGGAGCATAAAAAATACCGCGACAGGCACGGGTTGTTCGTTGCCGAAGGGGTCAAGCTGGTGGACGAACTCTGCGCCCGGCTTACCCCATACGCCATTTTCGCTACCACGGCCTCCGGCGACGGCGGCAGCAGCAGCTACAATAGCACAATAATATCTGAGGCAGAGATGAAAAAAATCAGCTTCCTCAAAACACCCTCGCCCAAGCTCGGCATTTTTCGCATTCCGCAAAGCGCCTCCCCCCCCCTGCCCTCACCCTGCAAGCTGACGCTGGCGCTCGACGGCGTACAAGACCCCGGAAACATGGGCGCTATCGTCAGGCTGTGCGGCTGGTTTGGCATCGACATGCTGGTGTGCTCGTCCGGCGCCGCCAGCTGCTACAGCCCCAAGGCAGTACAGGCATCTATGGGCGCCATTGCGCACGTGGAGACGCTCTACACCGACTTGCCCGATTTCTTGTGCATGGCAGCGGCAAAAAATATACCGGTGTACGGCACATTTCTGGAAGGGAGAAACATCTACCGCGAACCGCTAAGCGAAGGCTGCATTGTGGTAATGGGAAGCGAAGGAAAGGGCATAACTCCGGAGGTGGCGCAGCACATTTCGCACAAGCTATACATACCGTCTTTTTCTGCAAGCTGCGGCGTTGAATCGCTGAACGTAGCAATAGCTTCGGCCATAGTATGCTCCGAGCTATTCAAAAAAAGAATGGAGAACGAAAAATAACGCAAAAAAAATTCCAATAGCGCTCCGTCCTTGTTTTTTACAAAAAAAATCGCTACCTTTGTTTTTTAATCACTTGCGGATATGGCGTAATTGGTAGCCGCGCCAGACTTAGGATCTGGTGCCGTAAGGCGTGGGGGTTCGAGTCCCTTTATCCGCACAATCAGCAGAATCAAGCATGAATCAAGCCCTACAAGAACGTGGGGCTTTTTTGTATGTGCATTTTTACACAAAAATATGTATATTTGCTCGCATATTTGTCATAGTTATATCATAAAAATCTTGCCATGACTTTCAAAATATGGGTCCTTCGCGACAACAAAAAGCAGAATGGGTCAATGCCCGTTACCATACAGCTCACGCACAACGGGCAGCGGAGGTACATCAAGACGCCGCACGTGGTATTTGCACCGCAGCTCGATAGGAACGGCAATATCAAAGACCCCAACAATGCCAATGACAATTAAAGTTCCATATTTTTTTTATTTTTAAGTTGCAGCAGCGCTAACCACTCTAACAACTCCCTGCTGCACCTGTGTGATTTCTGAAAAAGAAGCGCACCCTACCCGCTTGATTAGGCGCATTTCCGATATTGACCGAACTTGAAAGCAATCAAGTGCTGAAATTTTTGTTAGCCCATTCTGTTTCGAAGGCTGTATTTTTACCATCCACGGCGCTGTGCTATAGCGCTCTTTCCAATCAGTAATCGGCACAATAATTTTTAATGGCAACTTGCCAACCGTGTCGTTATTAATAATCATAGCAGGCCGAATTTTCTTTATCTCTGCGCCTACCGCAGGGTCTAAATTTATCAACCAAATCTCACCTCGCTTCATAGAAATCTTCACAATCAAGCTGCGTGAATATTGTCAACTCGTCATCATGCTTATAGTCATTATATAAACACATTACAGCATTCTCCAACAGGCCTGGGCTTGACCTAACCACATCGGCCTCCGTCACAAGAGTGACTTTGTATGCTTTGTCTTTGCCTCTTTGGATTAGGACTTCTGCGCCGCTATCCACCTTATCGAGGTAGCTTCTTTGCTGCTCCCGAAACGCTCTTGAACTCACTACTATCATAATTTTAAAAAGTTTAATATGTACCAATTTAGTGCAAAGGTAGCAATTATTTTTTTCTTTTGACAGGCTTCTTTTTGCTTGGCTCCGGAAGCAGCTCCGGAGAGTCAATTTTAATTATGGTGAATTCACCATAATTAGAAATGAATCGGGGGCAAGGGCTTACCGCATCAGCATTAATGATCTGGTGCCGTAAGGCGTGGGGGTTCGAGTCCCTTTATCCGCACAATCAGCAGAATCCAGCATGAATCAAGACCTACAGCAACGTAGGGCTTGGTTATTTTTATTTTGTGCACCTTTTGCACAGGTATTTTTGCATAAAGTTCTTTTTTTGCTTGCCTCAGCCTTATCCACCAAAAAACATGGCAAGCCGTAAAATAGCATCGCTGCCGTTCCTCCCTTAACCCCAAAATGAAGCGCAAGCTCCCTGTCGGAGTAAATGTCCGGCAAAATTTGGGTTAAATACATTTTGTGCCTGTTGCTATCCATTTTTCTTTTTGCAATATATTTATTGTAAGATGCTTGCAAAATATTATAGTAGAAGTTTTGCATATTCCTTGTTGGTATAAAAAATTTTATCTACCTTTGTGGGCTTTTAAACAATTTATATCATTAATAAATTCATGTACTTAACAGCAGAAAAAAAGCAAGAAATTTTCGCACAGTACGGGAAGTCTAATACGGACACAGGCTCATCGGAAGGCCAGATTGCCCTATTTTCCTACCGTATCAATCATCTCACCAACCACCTGAAATCCAACAAGAAGGATTTTGGTACGGAGCGCGCGCTCTTGGGTATGGTTGGCAAGCGGCGCAGGCTGCTTGACTACTTAAAGAAGATTGATATAGAAAGATATAGAGCTATTATTAAGGCGCTCGACTTACGAAAGTAAACAGAAGAAAGGCAATTGTAGCAATTGCCTTTCTTTCTTTGCTGAACGGCAGACTGTTAATGCATAAATTTGAAAATTGAACAACATGGACCTTAACCAACACATCCGCCTCATCCCGGATTATCCCAAGCCCGGAGTTATTTTTCAGGATATTACCACGCTGTTGGGTAATAGCGAAGCATTTCGCGCTGCGGTGCAGCAGGTGGCCGAGCATTACCGAAATAAAGGCATTACTAAGGTAGTGGGCATTGAATCGCGCGGATTTATTTTGGGTGCAGCAGTTGCATACGAGTTGGGCTTGGGCTTAGTCCCCATGCGCAAAAAAGGCAAGCTGCCGTGGAAAACCTACTCCTTAGAATACTCGCTGGAGTACGGTACCGACACCATCGAAATTCACCAGGATGCGCTAACTGCTACGGATAAAGTGCTCATCACCGACGACATCATCGCCACCGGCGGCACGGCCTACGCCTCGCTGGAGCTGGTGCGAAAGTTCGACATTCCGACAGAAAACATTTTTATATGCTTCCTGCTCGACATTCACGACGTGCCGGGAAAAGAAAAGGATCTCCTCAAAAAGCATGGATATTTTTCGCTGATATGATTATATAAACCCGCTCTCGTGAAAAAGCTGAAGCGAGGGCACAAATGAACAAACCAAATGCTGTACAATGCAATAAAAAAAACAATTGACCTGGGCGATGGCCGCACCATTGAAGTTGAAACGGGCAAGCTGGCCAAGCAAGCCGACGGCGCTGTGGTGGTAAAAATGGGTAGCACCATGCTGCTCGCCGCCGTTACCTGCGCTCCCGACGCTAAAGAAGATACCGACTTTATGCCCCTGTCGGTAGAATACAAAGAAAAGTACGCCGCCGCCGGACGATACCCGGGCGGATTCCTCAAGCGCGAGGCGCGCCCCAACGACCACGAAATTCTGACGTCGCGCCTTATCGACCGCGCGCTGCGTCCGCTTTTCCCCGACGATTTTCACGCCGAAGTTTTTGTCACCGTCAACCTTATCTCGGCCGATAACGATATCATCCCCGACGCGCTGGCCGGCCTTGCAGCCTCGGCAGCGCTGGCGGTTTCCGATATACCCTTCAACGGGCCTATCTCCGAAGTGCGCGTTGCCCGAATCGATGGACAGTGGAAAATTAACCCAACCTTCTCGGAGCTGGAAAAAGCCGACATCGACATCATGGTGGGCGCAACCGAAGAAAATATTTTGATGGTTGAGGGCGAAATGAGGGAGGTCTCGGAGGCCGAAATGCTTGAAGCCATCAAGGTTGCCCACACCGAAATCAAGAAGCACTGCCGCATACAAAAGGAGCTCGAGGCAGAGCTGGGAAAGCAAACCAAGCGCACCTACTGCCATGAGGACAACGATGAAGAGCTGCGCAAGCAGGTGTACGACGCCTGCTACGCCAAGGCATACGAGGTGGCAAAAAAGATGACCTCCAAGCAGGAGCGCACTACGCTGTTTGCACAGGTAGAGGAGGAGTTTATTGCAACCCTGCCCGACGACGAGGAGAAGGAGCGCAAAACCAAGCTGGTGAAGCGCTACTACCACGATAACGTGCTCAAAAAAGCCATGCGCAACATGGTTTTGGACGAAGGCGTTCGCCTTGACGGGCGCAAGACCAACGAGATTCGCCCAATCTGGAGCGAAGTAGACTACCTGCCCGCAGCCCACGGCTCGGCCGTTTTTACGCGCGGCGAAACGCAATCACTCACCACCGTAACCCTCGGTACCAAGCTCGACCAAAAAGAGGTAGACGAGGTGCTTATTCAGGGTAGCGAGCAATTTGTGCTGCACTACAACTTCCCTCCGTTCTCCACCGGCGAGGCAAGACCCGCCCGCGGCACAAGCCGCCGCGAAATTGGGCATGGCAATCTTGCGCACCGCGCGCTAAAGCGACAAGTTCCGGTAGGCGAAGAAAACCCCTACGCCGTGCGCGTTGTGTCGGATATTCTGGAGTCGAACGGCTCCTCCTCAATGGCCACCGTGTGCGCCGGAACGCTTGCGCTCATGGATGCCGGCATACAGCTCAAAAAACCGGTTTCAGGTATCGCTATGGGGCTGATTAGCGAAAACAAGGCGACCAAGTTTGCCGTCCTCTCCGACATTTTGGGCGACGAAGACCACTTGGGCGACATGGACTTCAAGGTTACGGGAACCAAGGACGGTATCACCGCTACGCAAATGGACATCAAGGTAGACGGGCTGCCCTACGAGGTGCTGGAGCAGGCGCTGGAGCAAGCGCGGCAAGGCCGCCTGCACATTCTGGGCGAAATGATGAAAACGCTAAGCACACCGCGACCGGAGCTCAAGCCTCACGTGCCGCGCCTTGAGCAAATTGTGATTGACAAGGACTTTATCGGCGCTGTAATTGGCCCGGGCGGTAAGGTTATTCAGGAAATACAGAAGCTGACCAACTCCACCATCACCATTACCGAGGTGGGTGACAAGGGCTTTGTGGACGTATTTGCCGCCAACAAAGATGATATTCAGGCTGCAATGGCGCGCATTAAGGCAATTGTAGCAGTACCGGAGATAGGCATGGTGTACAAAGGCAAGATTGTATCAATTTTGGAGTTTGGCGCTTTTGTAGAGATACTGCCCGGCAAGGACGGGCTGCTGCACATTTCGGAGATAGCCTACGAGCGGGTTAACAAGGTAGAGGATTTCTACAAAGAAGGCGACGAGGTTGAGGTGATGCTCATCGAGGTTGAAAAGAATGGCAAGCTGCGCCTTTCGCGCCGCGCCCTGCTTCCACAACCCGAAGGCTGGGTGGAGCCTGAGCGCGCGCCACGCCACGAACGAAGAGACGGCGACCGCCGTGGCGGTGGCGACCGTCGCGATGGTCGTAGAGGCGGCGGAGATAGAAGAAGATAGCCAGAGCAAAAATTGTGAGCAGCAAGCTGAAAGTTAAGGAGATATTCTCTTCAACTTTCAGCTTTTGCTTTTGAGGCGCTTCCCCAAATTATCCTCAAAATGGCTACCAACCGAAGAATCTTTTAGCCTCAACCCCCAAAATCAGGGATTTTGCTCACTTTTCTCTCATGCTCCAGCAGCCACTGCTTACGCCATAAGCCGCCTGCGTAGCCAGTCAAGCTGCCGTCTTTTCCCACCACCCTATGGCAGGGAACAACGATGCTCAGGCTGTTTCGTCCGTTAGCCGTTCCTACTGCCCTCACCGCCTTTACGTTGCCCATACGCCGCGCCTGCTCTTCGTAGCAGATGGTGCGGCCGTAGGGTATTTTGCTCAGCTCGCGCCATACCCGCTGCTGAAACTCCGTGCCCGCCTGCGCTATAGGAAAATCAAATTTGCTGCGCCCCGCCTCAAAGTACTCCCTGAGCTGGGTTACGCATTGCTCCAGCAGGGGGAGCGGCTCTCCGGCGGGGAGTGGCTTTTCATCCTCCACAAAGGATATGTCGGTAATCGCATGTGCGCCGGCGGTAATTCTTATCTTGCCAATAGGCGAATTGTAGTAAGCAAACGATGTCATAGCTCAAGATTTATAATTCCAAAAATTTACAGCAGCTTTAGCTGCTCAAAACCTGTACCCGTTTTTTTATATGCCCTGATAATATCAGGCATTGCGTATAGCAGCCCATACTTTTCACATTCCTCCTTAAAAACCGCCGTGATGTTTTTATTCAACGGGTTACAGACGTAGCTGCTCCCAAATGTTTTTATATACTTGTTTTTCAGCCCTTCAAAGTGCCTGTCCAATTTGCTGTAAAAATACAGCCTCTGGTTATCCCTCAGCGTAACTCCGCCCATTGACCAAACAAATTTTGCCCCATTTTCGTGTGATAACCTGACTACTTGCCGAATATTTTCTTCCGTGTCGGTGATAAAAGGAATCATCGGGGTTAATAGCGTACCTACAAACAGCCCGCTATCCGACAGGCGCTTCATTGCTCTAAACCTAAAGGAGCTTGCACAAACGTTAGGCTCTATGATTTTCGACAGGTTGTCGTCCGAAGTCGTAACCGTCAGCTTCAAAATAGCGCCTTGCAGCTTGCTCACTTCTTTAAGAACATCTACATCCCTCACAATTAAATCGCTTTTGGTCTCGATGGATACGCCAAAGCGGTATTTTTTTATGAGGGTTAAGGCTTTCCGCGTTATTTCATACTTTCTCTCAAAGGGATTGTAGGCGTCGGACATCGCGCCAATGCCAACAATGCCTTTCTTTCTTTTTGCCTGCAGCTCTTTTTCCAGTATTTCCAGCACGTCTTTTTTGGTTCTGACCGTATCAAAGTTATCCACCTGATAGCAGCTGCTCCTGCTGTCGCAGTAAATGCAGCCGTGCGGACAGCCTTTGTACAGATTCATATTGTAATCTATACCAAACCAGCTGTTGCCGTATGCAGATTTTTGCAGGATTGTTTTTGCGGGAATGAGCTCCATTGAAGTTACTTTTTCACCTGTTTTTTACAACCTTTTATCTCCTCAACTACTCAATCAAACTAAAAGGATATGTTGTGTATTTGTGCCGTAAAACAGCATAAAACGGCCAATAAGCATTTCCTGAATGTGGAGGTTTTTTAGCCGCATTTGAAACCCAAGCCTGCTTGCATAAATATTCCTATAAATATCTCTTGACCTACGTGAGATAATGCCCTGCAATACCGATTAGCGTTCCCAAAATGACGGACATGCCCAAAATGATGAATATTGTTCGGGAAACGGACATTGTCAGCATGCTGGTGGCCGATTCCTTATGCTGCAAAAAGGGTTGTTGGCGTGTCTTTACTTTTTTGCATTTTTCAGGCTAAAAAACATAGAGACAATATAAAAAATACCTCGCTAACAATTCGGGGCAAAGGTAAGCATAAAATTATAAATGGGAAGCGTTAGCAATAAAAATTACCTGACGGCGTGGAGGTGGAATTCAAAATCACTACTGTCCGATAAAAATTAATACAACGTGACTTATTGGCTTGCATCCTCATTCGTCTGAATTGTGATTTTTTGATTTAATGACCTTGCATGATTTCAATAAATTTGCAATCTGTTGGGCTTAAAGCAATTTCTAATTTTGAATGAAAATCCTCACTTTACAATTATTGTCTGAGCAGTATTTTTTTATTTCATTTTTTTTGACAACACAAAATTATTGATAAGCAGCGATTTAAATAAACTACATGCTGTTTTTTTTCCATTGTAAATCAGCAAACTTTGGAGCTTGCGAGAATTGAGTAAATTAAAAAGCAAACCTTTAATAAGCTATTTACTTTACGTTACAAAAAAAGGGTGCACGTCAGCAAAAAATCTGTGAGGTAGTAAATGATTTTTTTCATTAGCTTGTAAAATTCAAATTTTTCGAGTAAGTTT
>JAIRXY010000211.1 GCA_031268055.1 Prevotellaceae bacterium
AACGGAAAACCTTACTACTACATAGGGACAAACTTTTGGTACGGCGCTATCCTTGCCTCTGTGGGGCAGGGGGGCAACCGCGCGCGCCTCCTCAAGGAGCTGGACTTTATGAAAGCGGCAGGCGTCAGCAACCTCCGCGTGCTGGTGGGCGCCGACGGCCCCGACGGGCAGGCTGTAAAGGTAATGCCCGCGCTGCAAGCAAAGCCTGCCGAGTACAACGATACCATTTTTGACGGGCTGGACTACCTGCTTGCCGAAATGGACAAGCGCGGCATGACGGCGGTGCTGTTTCTCAACAACAGCTGGGAGTGGAGCGGAGGATACGGGCAGTACCTGAGCTGGGCGGGCTACGGCGACGTGCCGCCCGAAGGTGTGCATAATTGGCCGGTGTTCCTTGCCCACGTGTCGCAGTACGCCACCTGCGACAGCTGCCACGCCATGTTCCTTCGCCACGTAGAAAAAGTAGTAGCGCGCGTAAACCGCTACACCGGCAAAAAATACATTGACGACCCCGCTATCATGTCGTGGCAAATAGGGAATGAGCCGCGCGCGTTCAGCGACGAGGGCAAACCCGCCTTTGCCGCATGGCTAAAGGAGGCTACGGCGCTCATCCGTTCGCTCGACCCAAACCACCTCATATCAATTGGCAACGAAGGACAGATGGGCTGCGAAGGCGACATGTCCCTGTACGAAGCCATTCACGCCGACACAAACGTAGACTACCTCACCATTCACATTTGGCCTAAAAACTGGGGCTGGATTCAATCGCCCGACGTTGCAAAAACCGTCGATACGGCAATTGCCAAAACCAACGCCTACATTTCGGCGCACGCGGCTGTAGCCCAAAAGCTCCGCAAGCCGCTGGTGGTAGAAGAATTTGGCTACCCGCGCGATGGCCACCGCTACACGCCCGACATTCCCACCACCTCCCGCGATAGCTACTACGCCTGCATTTTTGAGCAGGTGGTAGCCTCGGCAGAGAGCGGCGGGGTGTTGGCCGGCTGCAACTTCTGGGCGTGGGGCGGATTCGGACGGCCCTCGCACGAGCTTTGGATGCCTTGGGACAGCTACCTCGGCGACCCGTCGCAGGAGGAGCAAGGGTTGAACTCGGTGTTTGACGCCGATGCTACCGTCAGCTTGATAAAAGAATACGCCAGCAGGTTAGCAACAAAAAAGTAGGGGCAACCCTTGCGGTTGCCCTCTTTAATCGGGAGGGCAACCACAAGGGTTGTCCCTACGCGTGGGGATGTAAAAAATTTGAATCGGCGATTTTTTATTTTTGTAGCTGCAAAGCACGAAAGTGTAAGAAGACATTTAAGATTTTTGAAAAGCACAATGAGCTTATTTGAACAAAGACAGAGCGCAGTAAGTAAGGAGTATGAGCGGTTAATCGCGCTTAAAAACAAGCCCATTCTTCCGGGCAACGGTATTTTTGAGCGGTATGAAAATCCCGTGCTAACGCGCAGCCATGCTCCAATACTTTGGCGGTACGACCTCAACCCCGATACCAACCCCTGCTTCATGGAGCGATTTGGCGTTGGCGGAGCGTTCAACGCCGGTGCCATCAAGTGGAAAGGGAAATACCTGCTGGTGGCGCGCGTAGAGGGATGCGACCGGAAGTCGTTTTTTGCGGTGGCCGAAAGCCCAAATGGGGTAGACAGCTTCCGCTTTTGGGATAAGCCGCTTGCCATGCCCGAAGCGGGAGACCCCGCCGCAAACATCTACGACATGCGCCTCACCGCTCACGAAGACGGATGGGTGTACGGCATTTTCTGCGTTGAGCGAAAAGACCCCAGCGCGCCAGCGGGCGACCTCTCGTCGGCCCTTGCCTCCGCCGGAATTGCGCGCACCAAAGATTTGGTTACGTGGGAGCGGCTGCCCGACTTGAAGTCAAAGAGCCAGCAGCGCAACGTTGTGCTGCACCCCGAATGGGTGAACGGAAAATACGCGCTCTACACCCGTCCGCAGGATGGATTTATTGACGCCGGGAGCGGCGGCGGCATCGGCTGGGCGCTGGTTGACGACATTACCCGCGCAGAGGTGAAGCAGGAAATCATCATCAACCCGCGCCGATACCACACCATCAAGGAGGTAAAAAACGGCGAAGGGCCGCACCCCATCAAAACGCCTAAAGGCTGGCTGCACATGGCGCACGGCGTGCGGAGTTGCGCGGCGGGGTTGCGCTACGTGCTCTACCTCTACCTGACGGAGCTGGAGCGCCCCGAGCGCCTGATTGCAGAGCCTGCCGGACACTTCATTGCCCCCATCCGCGGCGAGCGGACAGGCGATGTGCCGAACGTTGTCTTTTCCAACGGCTGGATTGCCGACGACGACGGCACGGTGTTTATCTACTATGCATCGAGCGATACGCGCCTGCACGTCGCCGTATCGTCCGTCGACCGCCTGCTCGACTACTGCCTGCACACCGCCCCCGACGGCTACCGGACAGGCGCCTCGGTAGACACGCTAACGGAGCTGATTAAAAAAAACCTCGCATACCTCGAAAGTCGCTGAGGCTGCTCTGTAGCTTTGTTGCAGGAGTGGTGATGTAATAGTTGGCGAGTTTTTTAATGACATTTTGTCGATTTGTGTAAAGTTATGAAAAAATCACATTTGATTATCAGGCAGCTATATTTATAGAACAATTTTAATGCGTTGGCCCTGGGTTACTCGTCGAGTATTTGAATATGCCTTTCAGCTGCGACCGTAGCGCCCTATATAAAAATCAACAGCCCCCATTTCTGGAGGCTGAGCATACGGATAGCGGGGCTAACCGGCAAAGTTGGGAAAAAGTACGTGTCGGATGTGCGCTGGAACAGGCAGGCGGGTAAGCCAGAGCTCCGCAACGTAAAGCCCCTGGAGGTATTGCTGAAAAGAAGCGATGCGCAGCAGCAAAAAAGGAGAGGAGGGATGAGCCTTTAGGCAAGGCTACAATGCCGTTAATTCTACCGAACGTCCCAAAGCAGATGCTATACGGTAAAATGTAGCGACGCTCGGAACAGTAGCTCCTTTTTCTATACGTGATATATAGGATTTGTTTACGCCTATTCGTTCTGCTAGCTCCTGCTGCGTGAGGCGCGCGTCTTTACGAGCATCAAGCAATATTTGGCTTGTATAAAAAGCGTAAGCCTCCTCATCAAACCGAGCTCGCTCGGGAGTTCCGTGCGCTCCAAATTCTTTTTCGAGCTGCTCACTTATATTGGTTATTGGGGTTACTTGGTTGTTTGTTGGCATAGTATTCTTCTTTAATTCTTAGCGCCTTTTTAATTTCTCCTATCGGCGCTTTTTGCTTTTTCTTGTGAAATCCGTTGAACAAAACAACTATATTTCCGTCATCAAAGATAAAAAAAACGCGATAAATATTCCCATCATATTCCATGCGAAGCTCATACAAACCATCACGAATATACTTAATAAACTTCACCGGCATACGGTTTTTTGTTTCGAGCAACGACAATATATATTTCAACTTCAACGCCTCCTTTTCATTGAGCGTTTCCATGAACTCACTGTAATAGCTCCCAAAGGCAATAATTGTACGCTTCATAAAGCAAAGGTAATAAAAGTTGTATTATTGTGCAATATGTTCACGCAATACCCAGGGTTAACGCATTAAAATTTTATTTAATTGATATACAACATTTTTTAATGACATTTTGTTGATTTGTGTAAAGTTATGAAAAAATCACATTTGATTATCAGTCAGTTATATCTACAGAACAATTTTAATGCGTTGACCTTGGGGGTGCTGCGGCCAATTTTCAATTTT
>JAIRXY010000312.1 GCA_031268055.1 Prevotellaceae bacterium
AAGCCGGCATAATCGGCGTTGCGGGCAACTACGTGCGGCTCAATGCGCACATCAACCTTGCACTTTAATTTCCACATCGGAGGAATAATCTGAAAAAAATCTCCCTCAAACCGGCTTACTACAAAAGCCACATCAATATCGCTATCCTTGTGGGGCGTTCCCTTTGCATAAGACCCAAAAAGATATACCTCTTCTACCTCCAATGGAAAATTTTTCAGCGCCAAATCGCGGTAGGCTCTTACCTTGTTGATAATATCTTCTCTTTTGTCCATTGCTGTAAGGATTTTGTTTGTTCAAGCAGGGCTGTACACTTTGATGATGTTAATGCTTTCGCTATGCTGCTTTTATATTCGGGGTAGCATTTTCCGTTAAGCAATACAGCCGCTGTTCTTCAAATCTTCATCCGAAAGATTTATTCAATACTGTATTTTTTCTTCTTGGGTCATAGCTGTTGTTTCCTCTTACAAATATTGTTTTTCCTGACAAAATTAGATGAAAAATACGATTAATCCAAGCGCGAGGCGGAATAAAATCAAGAATTCTATGATGGCGCGTTACGTAAATTGAAAAAAAGGCCGCGCCATGATTTTTTTTCTTTTCTACCGTAAAAATTTTTACCTTTGCGGCTGCAAACCGAGAATCATACTAATGCCAAATCTGTATCCGTACAGATTTTATTTTAAAGCATAACCAATGGGAAATCCCAAAGCATTTCTAAGCACAGCCCGCAAGGAGGCGGGCTACAGAGCGCTCAACGACCGGATAGGCGACTACGCCGAGGTGGAGCAAACCCTCAACTCAGAAGACCGACGTCTGCAAGCGTCGCGCTGCATGGACTGCGGCGTACCGTTTTGCCACTGGGCGTGTCCGCTGGGCAACTGCCAACCCGAGTGGCAGGATGCGCTCTACAAGGGCAAGTGGCAGGAGGCCTACAGGCTGCTCACCGCCACCAACGACTTTCCGGAGTTCACGGGTAGGATATGCCCTGCTCTGTGCGAAAAATCCTGCGTGCTCGCGCTCTCCCACGAGGCCGTTACCATCCGCGAAAACGAGGTTGCCATTGCCGAGAAAGCGTTTGACGAGCTGTACGTCACCGCGCATCCGCCTAAGGTCAGGCTGGCGCAGCGGGTTGCCGTTGTAGGCTCCGGTCCTGCCGGCCTGTCAACCGCCAATCGCCTCAATCAGGCAGGATTTGACGTTACCGTCTACGAAAAGGACGAGGCCATTGGCGGACTGCTCCGGCTGGGTATCCCCGACTTTAAGCTCAACAAAAAAATTATCGACCGCCGCGTAGCGCTGATGGCGCAGGAGGGGGTAAAGTTCGTCACCGGCGTTGAAGCCGGAAAAGATATATCGCCTAAGCAGCTGCTCGCAGAGTACAACGCTGTGTGCCTCTGCATAGGGTCAGGCGTGCCGCGCGACTTGCAGGTCGAGGGGCGGGAGCTCGACGGCATTTACTTTGCGCTGCAATTCCTCCGCCAGCAAAACAGGGTGGTCGACGGTCAGCAAATACCAGCAGGGGAGCGCATCTCGGCAAAGGGAAAGCACGTTCTGGTCATTGGCGGCGGCGACACGGGGAGCGACTGCGTGGGTACGTCCATCCGGCAAGGCGCGCTGAGCGTTACCCAGATAGAGATTATGCCCAAGCCGCCCGAAGGCGAAAACCCCGATACCCCGTGGCCAACGTACCCGCTGGTGCTGAAAACTTCCTCCTCGCACGAGGAAGGATGCACAAGGCGCTGGCTGCTGGATACCCGCAAGTTTACGGGGGAAAACGGCGCGGTAACCTCCGTCGAAGTTGAGGAGGTAGCGTGGACGCGCTGCCCCGATACCGGCCGCCAGCAGCTGAAGCACACCGGCCGCACGGAGGTCATAAAGGCCGACTTGGTGTTGCTGGCAATGGGGTTTGTGCACCCCGTGTACGAGGGGCTGGCCAAGGAGCTGGGGGTAGCGCTCAACGAGCGTAAGAACATCAGCGTTACCGGCGGCAACCACACTTCTACCACCAAAGTCTTTGCCGCCGGAGACGCTACCCTTGGGGCAAGCTTGGTTGTTCGCGCTATTGAATCGGGGCGCAAAGCGGCCGGAGGAATAGCAGACTACCTGCTGAATGGCAGCGCGCTGCAAGCCGCAAGTTAGAGCCGCACTGCGCCTTTCCCCCACTTTCCCCTATCCTCGCCCATAAAACAAGCAGCATCCCGTGAATAAAATCTCCTGATTCTATCCACGGGATGCTGCTTGTTTAGAACTAATTTCCTAACTTTTTGCTACGCGCTAATCGTTCATCGTAAGCAAAAATTCATCGTTGTCCATCGTCTTGAGCAGGCGGTTGCGCATGAACTCCATTGACTCTACCGAGTTCATGTCGGCAAGATAGTTGCGCAGCACCCAAATGCGGCTCAAGGTATCTTTCTCTATCAGCAGGTCGTCGCGGCGCGTGCTGCTCAGCGTAACGTCTACGGCGGGGAATACGCGCTTGTTGGAGAGCTTGCGGTCGAGCTGAAGTTCCATGTTGCCGGTGCCCTTGAACTCCTCAAAAATCACCTCATCCATTTTGGAGCCGGTTTCAATGAGGGCAGTTGCCAAAATAGTAAGCGAGCCGCCGTTTTCGATGTTGCGCGCTGCGCCAAAGAATCGCTTGGGTTTGTGCAGGGCGTTGGCGTCTACACCACCGCTAAGCACCTTGCCCGAAGCCGGCTGCACCGTGTTGAAGGCGCGCGCCAACCGCGTGATGGAGTCAAGCACAATCACCACATCGTGACCGCACTCTACCATCCGCTTAGCCTTTTCCAGCACAATGTTGGCCACCCTCACATGCCGCTCTGCCGGCTCGTCAAAGGTAGAGGCAATCACCTCGGCGCGCACGCTACGCTGCATGTCGGTCACCTCTTCCGGGCGTTCGTCGATGAGCAGCATAATCATGTAAACCTCCGGGTGGTTGGCGGATATAGCGTTGGCAATATCCTTTAGCAAAACTGTTTTACCCGTTTTTGGTTGCGCAACTATCAGCCCTCGCTGCCCCTTTCCAATGGGCGCAAACAAATCTACCACGCGGGTCGAGAGGTTGTTGTGTCCGTTGCCGGTAATGTTGAATTTTTCTTCGGGAAAGAGCGGGGTAAGGTAGTCAAAGGTTTCGCGGTCGCGGATATACTCAGGGTCTCGTCCGTTGATGGAGTTGATTTTTACGAGGGGGAAGAATTTTTCGTTATCCTTGGGTGGGCGAATATTTCCGGTAACGGTATCGCCTGTTTTCAGCCCAAAGAGCTTTATTTGCGATTGCGAAACGTAGATGTCGTCGGGAGAGCTGAGGTAGTTGTAGTCCGACGAGCGGAGAAATCCGTAACCGTCGGCAAGCACGTCGAGCGTACCCGTGGCCGATACCAGCGCGTCGAACTCATACCGCTTCTCTCTATCCTGCTGAATCCTCTCCCTCGGATCTTGGTAAACCGGCACAGCCTCCGGCTCGGCAGAAAAGTGCGGCGGCGGCGTTTGCATTTGCGGCGGCACTTGCTGCTGTAGCGCAATATCCTCCGCTACATCCGGTGGCATGGCAATAGCAGGCTCTATGACCACGTCGCTCAGTGGCAGGAGAAAATCTTCTATGGGCAACGAGGCTCTATTGTCAGGCCGTTGCTGCTGCTGCTGCTGCGGTTGCTGTTGTTGTTGCGGTTGGTGGTGATGGTGTTGCTGCTGCTGTGGCGGTTGTTGCGACTGCGGTTGTTGTTGTTGCGGTGGCAATTGCTGTTGCTGCTGCTGTTGCTGCTGTGGTTGTCGGGGTTTTGGGACACGCTGAGTATATGGCCTGTCGTTATTTTTTTCGTAATCGTAGGGTTGCTGCTGCTGCTTAGGCTTGGGGCCTCGCTTGGCATACGCTTTGGGGGAGTCGCTTTGGGCGCTTTCAGGTTGATTTGCGCTGTCTTCCGGCGCTTTAACAACGCGAGGCTTTCTTCCTCGTTTTTGCTGGCTTTCGCCATAAGCAGCTCCGCTGTCAGGCGTTTGCGGAGGCGTTTGCGAAAGAGCAGCGGCAATTTCTTTCTTTATGCCTTGAATTGCCTGCTCGTCAAGTATTTTATATACCAGATTTTCCTTGGTTAGCGCAGCTGCTTTTTTGATGTTCAGCTGGTTTGCAATTTCTTGCAACTCTTCCAAGGATTTGCCGTTAAGGGCTTGAATATCGTACATAGTAATGTTGGGGTAATATGAATAATAATGATGCTATCCGTTGCTGTGCAACGAAATTTTTTTTCAGATGATTTTTATGTGAAGCAATATAACGAACGCAATCGACAAAATTTTTGAGAAATAAAAAAGAGGTGCAGAACGCTCCATGCGAGGAAATACTCTTGCGCGCAAAGGTACAATATTTTTTGCTTTCACCAAATTTTTCTCAAAAAAAATCACGAAAAACAAATACTTATCTCATAATGAGAGTATTAAAAATCATAATGTCGCTACGTTAGCAGCAGGATGAGCAGCTGCGCGCTAAGCACCCTGAGAAACATGGTGAGCGGATACACCGTTGCATACCCCACCGAGGGGAGGTCATTTCCGGCGGCTTCGTTGGCGTAGGCCAGCGCGGGCGGGTCTGTCATAGCGCCGGCAATGAGGCCGCTCAACGTACAGTAGTTCAGCTTCATGAACAGCCGCCCAACGATGCCCGCCAAGATAATAGGGATAAGCGTAATAAGCGCCCCGTAGCCAATCCACTTGTAGCCTCCGGCGATAACGGTATCTATGAATCGCTCGCCGGCGCCCAGCCCCACGCACGCAAGAAAGAGGGCAATACCCACCTCCCGCAGCATCAGGTTTGCGCTCATGGTGGTGTAGGTTACCAGCTTAAATTTGGGTCCAAAGTGGCTTATGAGTATCGACACCACCAGCGGCCCTCCTGCCAGCCCCAGCTTCACGGGCTGGGGTATGCCCGAAAACGTAACGGGAATGCTCCCCAGTATCACCCCCAAAAATATCCCCAAAAACAGCGGGAAGAGATTCGGGGCATTCAGCCGCTTGAGCGAGTTTCCGAGCTTTTTCTCCACCTCTACAATGGCCGGCTCTGTGCCCACCACCGTCAGCCTGTCGCCTATTTGCAGGCGAAGAGATGGGTAGGCTACCAAGTCAACGCCCGAACGGTTGACGCGGGTAATGCTCACCCCCAAGCTGCGAACTCTCAGCTGCTCCAGCGACTTGCCGTTCAGCTCCGATTTGGTAATCAGAATCCGGCGCGAAATAAGCTGCGTGCCCAAGTTCATCCACTGTACATTTACCTCTTCGCCAATGAAAGCAGTGATGGCGGGAGTAGCCGCCGACGAAGTCACCACCAGCATTTCGTCGCCAAGGTAGAGGAGGGTTTCCGGTCGCGCTATCTCAACCGTACCATCCTTATGCCGTATGCGCGATATGACGTAGTTACGGTTGATGAGGTCGTGTATATCTCCCACCTTTTTTCCGTTTAAGGCAGGGTTGCCAAGGCGCAGCGAAAGCTGCCGCGGCTCGTCCTTGCTGCCGCCCTGCGTGCTGAGGGCAGCTTTCTCCTCCTTCTCCATGTTGATGTTAAAGAAGTAGCGTAGCCCTATGATGGTAACCACAATGCCCACCACCGCAAGCGGATAGGCAATAGCGTAGCCCATAGCAATATCCGGGCTGTCGGCGCCTATCAGGTCGTGGTTGGCCTGCTGCGCGGCGCCAAGCCCCGGCGTGTTGGTTACCGCGCCCGACATGATGCCTACCATAGTGGTTATGGGTAGCCCTGTGAGCTTGTAGATAACGTAAGTAGCTACTACGCCCATCAGCACAATGCTGCAAGCAAGCATGTTGAGCTGTATGCCGCCTTTCTTTAGCGACGAAAAGAAGCCCGGGCCAACCTGTAGCCCAACGGAGTAAACAAATAGTATCAGGCCAAACTCCTGCACAAAGTGCAGCAAAGTTCCGTTCAGCCTCATCCCAAAATGGCTAAACAGGATGCCCACAAACAATATCCACGTAACGCCCAGCGAAATTCCTGCAATTTTGACTTTTCCAAGCAAAATGCCTATGCTGATGACCAGCGCAAGTATTAGCACCGAGTGCGCTACGCCAACGCTCCCCGACGTTCCAGCGCTGAAAAACAAGCTATTCAACCACTCCATATTTCTCAATTAAAAATTAAGCGCAAAAGTAATACAAATTACACCTCCACATATCAATAATGTTTGCTACAAAATACAAAAATGTACAAAGTCGTTAGTTGAAAAGCAGCTAAGTGGCAAATAGCAGGGTTTCAGGAAAAATCATGCCGTAAATCGGAAACTTTAGCAAGCTTAGCAAGCCTATTCGTTAAAATACCAAACCAAATCGAAGCGCAAAAAAGTTTGTTACGTCGCCGTTCTTGTCTACGTTGAACTGAAAGCCTGCGCTCAGCAGGGAGCTCATCGTGCGGCCAAAGCGTAGCCCAACGGCAGGGCTTGCAACGAAGTAGCCATTTTTGCTGTTGCTTGCGCTAAGGCTTATGGCGTAGGCAGCGTTGGCGGAAACAAAGAGCGACGCTGCGCTCCCCGGCATAAACTCCATGCGCATATCCAAGCCCAGCGGCAAAAACGGTAAATTTGGCGGCGCTGAGCCTTGCTCAACGCGAGCGCTACCCGACGAGTCGGGCTGCGCGCTGGGGTTGATTGCCCTATAGAGCTGCTGGATACCAAGGCTAACCCCCATGCCAAAGCACCTGCCACGTCCGCCAACAACGTAGCGCACGTCCACAAACCTGTCGTTGTTGTTGGTGGCGCTAAGCGAACTTTTCCCTTGGGGGGTAGGCAAATCGCCAAAGCCTATTCCCAGCGATACATCTAGTACCGAGTAGAGGCGTATGCCCTCAGGCTCGTCGTCGACATGCTTTACCTCCGAGTTGTCGTTTAGCAGATTCTGAAAAGCTCTCATATCCTCCTCTATGCGCTGGATTTCGCTTTCCTCTGCCACAATTTTTTTGGCAATGCTGACAACCTTTAGCGAATCCATCTTTGCGCTTTGCTCCGAAACCATCAGCAGCTCTTTGGCAATCATCTTTATATTTGATTTTTGATAAACAAACACGCTACCGTCGCGCAGCTGGATTCGTCCGGTCTTTGCCGTTTTCCCAATAATCTCGCCCCGCAGCACGCCTCCGTCTTTCAGGTATACCACATCTTCTTCCTGCTGCTGTTGCTGGTGCGGAAAAGATTGGGCGCACATCGCAGCTATGCAGCAAAGGCATAGCAAGCTTGTACATAAATAACGCTTCATAATTTGCACGTTTTTATTTGTTAACCATTAAAAAAAAACATTATTTTAAATGCTAATACAGCATCTTAATCCTACCTTTGGACATCTTTTTTATTTTATGCCAAGTGCAAGAAAAACAACACTTACTAAGAAAATAACGCAGAAAAAACGGTTTGCGTATGAATATCAACTAATAAATAAAAGTTCAACATCACATGTCATTCAATCCCAACAATATAGGAATAGCAAACGGCAGCTACTTTGCGCTTCCGCATACGTTGGATGAGGCTATGCTGGCGCTACTTCCCGTACCGTGGGATGCAACAACCTCGTATCGCCCGGGGACAGCCAAGGGTCCGCAGGCCATGCTCAACGCCTCCTCCCAAGTTGACCTCTTCGACGTGGACAACGGCGATGTGTGGACGTCCGGTATAGGAACGCTGCCCGAAAGCCCCGAAATACGGCGGCTGAGCAAGGCCGCTCGCCGCAGCGCAGAGAAAGCCATTGCGCTGCTGGAAAAAGGCGTGGACGAAGGCAGCGCAAGGGTTGCGCCCTACCTCAACAGGGTCAACAAAGCCTCGGCAGCGCTCAACCGCTGGGTGTACGAGCAGGCACGGCAGCTGCTCCGGCGCGGCAAGCTGGTGGGGCTGGTGGGCGGCGACCACAGCACGCCGCTGGGCTACATACAGGCGCTGGGCGAGGCGCACGAAGCGTTCGGCATACTGCACATCGACGCGCACGCAGACCTGCGCAAGGCATACGAGGGGTTTGAATTTTCGCACGCCTCCATCATGTACAACGCCATAGCGCAAGTTCCGTCAGTAAAAAAGCTGGTGCAGGTGGGCGTCCGCGATTTGTGCAGGGACGAAGCGGACTTTGCCGAAAACAACCCTACTATACAGCAATTTACAGATGGCTACTTGCAAGAAAATCTGTTTAATAATGTCGCATGGGCAAGTTTATGTGAGAAAATACTTGCAACTTTGCCTCAAAAAGTGTACATTAGCTTCGATGTTGATGGGCTTTCGCCTGCATGTTGCCCCAACACCGGCACGCCGGTACCCGGTGGGCTTAGCTTTCATCAGGCCAGCTACCTCATCAAGCAGCTGGTAAAGCATGGCAAAACGATTGTAGGGTTTGACCTGTGCGAAGTATCACCCGGCCGCGACGGTGGCGAGTGGGACGCTATCGTGGGGGCGCGCTTGCTATACAAGCTGTGCGGGTTCTGTATTTGTTCGCAGCAAAAAACCTGATTTTTTTCACAACAGATGTAACACGTTAATCTAAAATAAAGTATATATGAGCAATAAATCACGAATAGCCAAAGCCCGAAAAGTACTCAACCAAATGCGTAGCGCGCAAAGCATTATTAGCCCCTTTTCGAAATTTTTTAAGCAGCAAACCACAGGCGGAATCATGCTGCTCACGTTTAGCGCAATTGCCATTGCAGCGGCCAACCTTCCGTCGCTGCGGTGGCTGCACGATTTTTGGGACAAAGACCTAACGCTGACGTTTAACTACGTCACCAGCTACCTTCCTCTGCGCACCGTAAGGGAGTGGGTGAACAGCGGCCTCATGGCCATTTTCTTCTTCTTCATTGGCTTGGAAATCAAGCGCGAGATAGTAATTGAGCAGTCCTCCACGCGCAACATTCTGCTGCCCATATTTGCAGCCATCGGCGGCGCTGTTGTCCCGATTGCCATCTACCTTGCCGTCAACGGCGGCGTGGAGGCGCTAAGCTCTTCGGAGTGGGGCATTACCTCCGCCACAGGCATTGCGTTTACCATCTGCATACTTTCGCTGCTGAAGTCGCGCGTTCCGCTTGCCATCAAGGTATTCTTTACGTCCGTTGCCATTCTCGACACCCTGATTACCGTCATTGCCATGTCGATTTTATACCCGTCGCACACCATCTACTTCGGGTTTCTCATAGCGGCGGCCGGCGTTGTCTGCGGGCTCATGCTGCTCAACCGTTTTCGCGTCAACTACGCTTTTCCCTACCTTGCGCTGGGAATTTTGCTGTGGTTTTTCATGCTGCGCTCCGGCATACACCCCATCATTGCCGGCATAGCGCTGGCGCTGACTATTCCGTCAAACATACGGGTCAACCAAATTCGCTTTTACGCGCGGAGCAAGTTTATGCTCGAAAAGTTTAAGGAAGCCTACAACAGCGCTACTCCGCTGCTGCGCAACGAGCGGGAGCAGCAGCAAATAGGCAACCTTCTGCGCGAAATCAACAAGGCGACGCCGCTCATTCTGCGCGTAGAAAGCGCCCTCTACTCGTGGGTGCACTTCTGCATCATGCCCATTTTTGCGCTGGCCAACATCGGCATCATCATCAACGCCGAAGCTGTAGGCATGCTAACGAGCGCCACCTCCATCGGTATTTTCTTGGGGCTTACGCTCGGCAAGCCCATTGGCATTACGCTCATGAGCTTCATTGCCGTCAAATTCAAATTTGCTACCTTGCCGGAAAAAACGCGGTGGGTAGAAATACTCGGCGTAGGGATGCTGTCCGGCATGGGATTCTCCATGTCCATTTTTGCCGGCACAATTGCCTTTTACAGTGGCGATATGGTGGATTTGCAAAATTTAGGAAAGCTGACAACTTTAATATCTACCTTATTTGCAGCGATTTGCGGATACACCCTGCTGGCTGCAACGTGCAAAAAAAGCGTCTCTCACACCACCTGACATTTTTTTGCTATCTTTGTGTGTTTTTATTTTTTAGTCAAACATTATACCGCATACAACAAATACAAACGAGCATGTTCGTAAAAACAAAACTACTACTTGAAGCTCACATGCGCGCTTCATCATTAAATTAATTACCAAAAAACATCTACGATGAAAATGATTAGAACAAGCATTTTAACAGCAGCTTTATCCGGCTTGGTGTTCATATCGTGCACCTCCAGCGGGCTAAGCGCAAAAAGCAGCGAAATTGACTCGGTAAGCTACGCTTTCGGCGTTAACATCGGCCAAAGCTTGAGCAACGTAAAAATCAAGGGGCTGAACGTTGACATTATCGCCAAGGGCATTGGCGATGTACTCAACAGCAACGGCGAAAACGCAAAAATGACCAACGAGGAAAGCATTGCTGTAATTGAGGCTTTCTTCAAAAAGATGCAGGAAGAAACGCTTGCTCGCAACCTGAAAGAAGGAGCAGAATTTTTGGAAAAAAACAAAGCCGAAGAGGGAGTTATCACCACCGAAAGCGGCTTGCAGTACAAAATAATCACAGAGGGAACCGGCCTTAAACCTGCCGAGACCGACGAAGTAGAGGTGCACTACCGCGGCACGCTGCTTTCCGGCGACGAGTTCGACTCGTCGTACGAGCGCGGACAACCCGCCAAGTTCAAGCTGAATCAAGTAATCAAAGGCTGGACGGAAGGATTACAGCTGGTGAGCGAAGGCTCCAAGGCGCTATTCTGGATTCCATCTGAGCTGGCCTACGGCGAACAAGGCGGTGGGCGCATTGAGCCAAACTCAACCCTTATTTTTGAGGTTGAGCTCCTAAAAGTAACCAAAGTTGACGAAGGAAAAAAGTAGGCGAGCTTAACTCGTTCTACTCCTACTATTTTTCGCGCTTTTTTTGAATAAAAAAGCAGGTAACTCGAAAAACGTGTTCCTGCTTTTTTGTCTTTTATCACACAGCAGTTTCACTATTTTTACAAAACATGAGATTCCATTTTTTAAATTTTTCTATCGCTACAACAACTTTTGTTCGGATTGTATTTGCTGTAGCAGCCATAACCACGATTACTTTCAGCTGCCAGACAGCGCCGGAGCATATCAGCTACACCACCATTAGCGCAACGCTCAACGACCCTGTAACCATAGAGGGCAACAAGTTTTATCCAAAGCAAGTTTACCGCTACCCTCAGCTCTCCAACATGAGCAACGCCATAGCGCAGGATTCGCTCAACCGCATGTTTCGGCTGGCCGACTACGACGCTTTGCAGGCCGACACGCAGTACACCAGCGTGGAGCTGGTAGACAACGTAGGCCACATAGAGCAAGAATACCTGTACTCTTTTGAGTGGATACAGATAAGCTACCTGAACGACGAGCTTATATCGTACAGCGGCATGCAGGAGTACAGCGGCGGCGCGCACCCCAGCTACACGCTGTGCAAGGCGCGCACCATTGCGCTGAATACCCTACAGCCGATGCTGCTGCAAGACTTGCTGGTTGGAGACTACAAGTCGTTTTTCAAAGAAAAGATGGCTGCCTCGGAGCAGCTGTCGCAATTTGTCAGCAACGGCGTTATTGAGTACGACGAGCTGGGCAGCGCCTGCAACGATATACTTGACGTTATGCTGCAACAGATTGACACCGTGAGCACCACCGCCAACATGCTGGTGAGCGATACTGCGCTGAGCATCCTGCAAGCTGATTTTCGCGACTATGGCTGCCCGGAGGTTATGCGCAGCGTGATTGAAGTACGCATACCCTACTACGAGCTTGCTCCTTACATCAACCCTAAGGGATACTTGCGGAATTTTTTAAAGTAGGAGAGGAAAATAAAAGTTCTCATTTTGTGTTTAATTAGTGAAACCTAAGGTCGATTGCAGCGCCTCCCAGAAAGAGCAGGTAGCAGAAATGTTCGACAGCATTTCGGGTCAGTATGATTTACTCAACCACGTGCTCTCGCTGGGCGTCGACAGGTGGTGGCGCCGAAGCATGGTGCAGCGCGTCAGGCAGCGCCACCCGCAGAGCGTGCTTGACGTTGCTACCGGCACCGGCGACTCGGCCATAGCGCTGAAAAAAAGCGGAGCAGCGCGCATTGTTGGAGTTGACATCTCCGCGCAAATGCTAAAGGTAGCCCAAGCAAAGCCCAACGCCGCAGGCATTGAGTTTGTAAAGGCCGACGGGGAGTTGCTCCCGTTTGAAGATTGCTGCTTTGAGGCGGTAACCATTGCGTTTGGTCTTCGCAACTGTGAGCAGCGGCTGCAAGGCCTACAGGAAATGCGGCGCGTACTGAAGCAGAACGGTACGCTCGTTGTGCTGGAGCTCTCAATGCCTGCCAACAGGATACTACGGAGCATATACAAGCTCTACTTTTTGAGAATTGTACCCCTGCTGGGCAGGCTGATTTCACGCAGCAGCTACGCATACCGCTACCTCCCCTACTCGGTGGACGAATTTCCGCCGCGAAAGGCATTTGTGGACGAGGTCAGGAGGGCTGGATTTGCGGAAGTAAAGGCTGCTGCCCTAAGCGGAGGCTTAGCTACTATATACGAAGCAAGAAAAAAGTGAAAAGAAACTGCATACTTATAGCGATTGTAATGGGATTTTGTGCCGTCGCCACGGCGCAAAGCAAGTCTTCGTTGGTGCCTAACCCCCACAATGGAGACGATAGACCATCTCGAGTGCCAAAAGCAATTTCGACAAAGGAACCTCTATATACCCCAGACAAGCTGGACGACATGGCTCCGGGCTTCCCCAACAAGCTTGTTACTCGCCCCTTTACGCAGCAGCAGTATGACTACAACAAGCGCCTGCACTTTGGCTTTGCGGTGGCAATAGGCGCGCTTGACTACGATATTACCTCCTCAAAACAAACCCAGTACAACAGCAAGGGCGAAGCGTACAACTACTTTGTGGATGTGTCGACCCTCTCGCCGCTGATGAGCGTGTCTGCTTTGATGGACTACCGGCTCAACCACCTGTTCAGCCTGCGGCTGCAAGTAGGGCCTACCTTTGGCACGCGCACCCTCAACTTTTTCAGCGCCGACACGCTTAACTTGTCCATGCAGATAGAATCGGTGCTGGTTGAAGCGTCGTTTTTGCTAAAGTACAAGGCAAGGCGGCACAGCGATTTAAGACCGTACATGATAGCCGGACTTACGCCCTACTGCGACGTTTCGGCATTCAAAAACTTCAACGAAAATCGAAAGCTCTTTGTCGCTGTTAACCCCTTTGACATTGCTTTTACTGCCGGCATCGGCATCGACGCATACGCCGATTTTTTCAAATTCTCGCTGGAGTTCAAATACGTTATGGGAATGTTGAACACCATTTCGCCCAAATCGCTGGCGGAGTTTGAGCAATACCCAAAGTCGATTGACAAGATGTACATGCATTCGATTGTGCTCTCAATCATTTTTGAATGATATGCCCGTACATACGCGCCGGCGCTTTTGCCACCCTGCTTGCCGCCTCAACCGCCACTACCTCAATGGCCACCCCTCTCTCCTACTCCGACAGCATCGCTATGCAGGCATACGCCTACAGCGCTGCCATCGTAAAGCGCATTGACGTTGCCGACAGCCAGCGGGCATGGCTTCGCAAGGCTGGCGTCAACCTGAAAAAATTTGAGGGAAAACCTGCCGATAAGGTTTTTATGTCCGGCGTGCTGCAAAAATTTATCCGCTACAGCGAAAGCAACGGCTACCCATTTGCCCGCGCGCAGCTCGACAACGTCCGCATTGATTCTGGCTACTTTTATGCAACGCTAACGCTTAGCCAAGGAAACCGCATCACCATAGACTCGCTGATAGTGAAAGGCGACGGGCGCGTGCGGGCATCCTTTATGCAAAACCATCTGGGGTTGCGCAAGCCTCGCCTATACTCCGAGCCATACGTGAAAGATGTTGACCGACGAATCAACGAGCTGGGGTTTGTGGGCACAGCGCAGCCATCGGCGGTGGAGTTCAGGCGGCAGTCGTCAACGCTGTACACCTACCTGAGCACAGGCAAGGCCAACCGCGCAAGCGGCCTGCTGGCTTTCAACTCCGACGAAAACGATAAGCTGCAAATGAACGGCGAGGCTTCGATTTTTGTTGCCAACATGTTCAGGGGCGGCGAGGAGCTTGGCCTTGAATGGAGCAGCCCCGAGAAAAACACGCAGCTGCTGCACGTATTCACCAGCGTGCCCTACCTCGTTCTGGGCGCTATGGGCATATCGGCTCAGCTCAACATGGAGCGGCGCGATACGCTGTACACAAACCTTAACGGCAGGCTGGGGCTATCAATGCCGGTGGGCTGGCACGGAAAATCATCGCTGTTTGTAGAGCTTCAGCGGCACAACAACAGCAGCAGCCTGCAAAGCACAACGGTAAACCTCACGCTCTACGGCGTAGACTTGCTGCTCCGCCGCACCGACAACCCGCTGTTTCCCCGCAGCGGATACTCGGCCAGCCTTTCCTTTGCCGTTGGCCGACGTAGCGTGAGCGCCTCCTCCGGCAGCGCAGCAAGCACAAGCATGGAAAGCGCGGTTGAGGCAACGTGGCATTTTTTGTCGAGCCGCCGCACAAGCATTTTGGCGCGGGTGCAGGGCAAAATGAAAGGCGCCTTTGCCGGAGCAGGCAGCGAAAAGCTGCTCCCAAGCGAGCTGTACGGCATTGGGGGAGCAGGCAGCCTTAGGGGTTTCAACGAGCGCAGCGTCTTTACGCCGTGCTACGCCATTGCAACCGTTGAGCCGCAGCTTTTTTACAGCGCGCAAGGCTACCTCCACGCCTTCTACGACTACGCCGCAATGGACAACTCCAATACCCCACGCGGCGGAGCAGTCAGCCAGCTGCACAGCTTTGGCGCAGGAACGCGCTTTGCAACAGGGGCAGGAATTTTTTCCATCACCTGCGCGCTGGGAGGCGAAGCCGGAAAAAAGCTGCTGCTCAAAAATGCAAAGGTGCACGTAGCGTACACCGCAGTATTCTAACGCTAACAAAAAGTTTATTAGCGCATTAACTCATAAAAAATCAGCCGATTCCCAACGAATTAATACATCGTATATTATTTAGTCACAAATAAAATTGGCTACATGAAAGCATGCTAAAATAGTTTCGGGTTTGTATCTGCACCTTTTGCTAATTTGTAGACCGTTGGAAATGTTGTTTTACCTTCAATTTTTTTTATCAAGTCGCGCATTTCTTGCTTGAAAATGCCAATTGCCCATTGGTTACGATTGACAATTCTAAAAATGAAATCTACATTGTCGGGTTGCCAATCAGTTGTTGTTCCATTTTTCATACCAAAAGCAACACCGATAACAATGTTTTTCAATTGCTTGTTTTTGTCGATAACCTGCGCAACAAACAATGTTTCTTTAAGCGCCGCTTTTAGCTTCGATTCAGCTTTGTATCGCAAAATTTTTTCCAAATCCTTTTCAAGACCTGATTTTGAAAACATTCCCTTACTTTCATTCAACACGACATCTATTGTCGAGTTTGCAGGCGGTAGAGCAATTATATCGGGGTATTCGCGCGGCTGGGCTTTCCCCAATTCAGGGTTTGGCAAAATAGCGCCACCACCTTGCGAGCCGGGATAGGAAACTGAAACAATTTGAAAACCATTATTTTGCATCTTTTACAATTTTCAAAGTCCG
>JAIRXY010000063.1 GCA_031268055.1 Prevotellaceae bacterium
GGGTTTTGGTTTGTAGGGTGGCGCTTGCGTTACCCCCAGATAAATCTGGGGGTTATTCACAGGAAACGCTTACAGCGTTTTGCTGTCGCCACAAAGGAAATGTATGCTGACGTTTTTTCATGCGTTTGCCCTGATTAATTGCACCGTCAGGATAATTCAAAATTCAAAATTTGAGTATTAATTGCACCGACAGGATAATTTAAAATTCAAAATTCAAAATTAATGAAAAACCTATTCTTCTGCTCCTCCCTGATGCTGTGCCTGATGGCCTGCACAAACAGGAGCGCTTTTGTTGCCGGAGATTTGACGCTCAACGATTCTGCCTACTTTGAGGCGCAAGGGTTGAACGTGCTGGTGTTCAGCAACTGGTACGATGGCTCGTTTGACGACGCCAAGATTAGCGGCGTGGAAATCATCCACCACGGGGTGCGCACCGCTACCAACGGCGATGTTCGCCTAAACCCCACGCCCGGGCAGTGGGATGCTATACCAGAGCTGGCGTCGCGCCGCGTGGATAGAGAGCATAACCGCGTTGAAGCGACCTTGCAGTACCCTAAGCATGGCTTCCGGTACGTTGTTGCAGGCGAGGTGCGCAGCGGCGCTTTCTACCTTAGCGTTCACACCGAGCAGCCCATCCCCGCTCATCTTGAGGGGTTGGCGGGCTTAAACCTTGAGTTTTTGCCGTCGGCCTACTTCGGCAAATCGTTCACTGCCGACAGCAGCAGCGGCCTGTTCCCGCTTTACCCCGCCGGAGATATGGAGGCTATAGGCGGCGTAAACGAGCCTAAGCCCATTGCCTCGGGCAGCCAAATAACGCTTGCCCCCGACGATAGCGAGCGCTGCATTACCATCAGCAGCGGCGACGGGCGGCTGGCGCTTTTTGACGGGCGCAACAAGGCGCAAAACGGCTGGTTTGTGGTGCGCAGCCTCCTGCCCGCCGGAAAATCGGGCAAAATCGCCGAGTGGCGAATTGACGCTAAAGCTATCTCCGGCTGGATTCGCAAGCCCGTTGTTGCGCACTCGCAGGTGGGCTACCACCCCGCGCAGAAAAAAGTTGCCGTGGTAGAGCTGGACAAAAACGATACGCCCCTGCCGTTCGCCTACCTGCTAAGGGTCAATAGCGACGGGAGCACGGAAACGGTCTTGAGCGACAGGCCGGAGGAGTGGGGAAGGTATTTGCGCTATCGCTACCTCACCTTCGATTTTTCGTCGATGGCGATAGAGGGCGTTTACCGCTTGCAGTACGGCAATGTTGTCACCGCGCCGTTTCGCATTGCGGCGGATGTTTACCAAGCCGTCTGGCATCCTACGCTCGACGTGTACCTCCCTGTTCAGATGGATCACGTGACGGTGCGCGAGGCCTACCGCATATGGCATGGCGCGTCGCACTTGGACGATGCGCTGCAAGCGCCTACCAACCACCACCACTTTGATTTGTACGCGCAGGGCGCAGCTACCGGCAACCGCTTTCGTCCGCTGGAGCATATCCCCGGCCTGAACGTGGGCGGCTGGTACGATGCAGGCGACTACGATATTCGCACGCAAACCAACCAAGCGGTGATTATGGACTTGGTGCGCGCGCGGGAAATGTTTGGCGTGGAGCGCGACCAAACCACCGTCAACCAGCAAAGGCGCTACGTTGAGATGCACCTCCCCGACGGTAAGCCCGATATTCTCCAGCAGATAGAGCATGGCGCTATCCAGCTGCTGGCGCAGCAGGAAGCCGTGGGGTACGCCGTAAACGGAATTATTGCCGCTCACCTCTACCAATACCGGCACTTGGGCGACGGCGTAACCAAAACCGACAACCTGATTTACAACCCGCGCATGGACAGCCTGCAATCGGACGGGCGCACCAGCGGCGCTTTTGACGACCGCTGGGCGTTCACCAACAAGTCTACGCCGCTAAACTACGGCTCGGCCGCTGCGCTTGCCGCCGCCAGCCGAGCGCTGAAGGCATACGACGCTCGGCTGGCGGAAAAGTGCCTCCGGGTAGCCCGAAAAATTTGGGCGGACGAGCACAGCCATGCGCCGGATATTTTTGTGTACAAGGGGCTGAATACCATTGGCGGGATGCCGGCAGCGGAGGAATTTCGCGCTGCTGTTGAGCTGCTGCACGCCACCGGCGACGAGCAATATAGGGCGCGCATCGTGGAGATGTACCCCGAAGTAGAGAAGCAATTTGGTTGGTTTGCTTCGCTCGTCGCTCAGGCCCTGCCCCTAATGGACGAAGCGTTCAAAAAGCAGGTGGAGCCTCACGTAAAAACCTTTGTGGAGCAAGTGGCAGTAATGGCAAAAGTCAACCCGTTTGGCGTGCATATCTCCACGGGCGGCTGGGCTGGCAACGGTGGTATTGTTGGGCTGGCCAACACGTGCTACCTGCTGCACCGCTCTTTCCCCGAGCTGGTAGACAAGGAGCTTGTGCTCCGTGGGCTGAGCTACATCTTCGGGTGTCACCCCGATAGCGATATATCGTTTGTTTCCGGCGTGGGCGCTCACTCCAAGAGGGTAGCCTACGGAAACAACCGCGCCGACTTTACGTTTCTTGCCGGTGGCGTTGTGCCGGGAACGCTGGTGCTGAAGCCCGATTTTCCGGAGAACAAGGAGGACTGGCCTTTCTTCTGGGGCGAAAACGAGTACGTGGTGAACTTAGGCTCCAGCTACATTTTTCTGGCAAATGCTGCAAATGACCTCCTGAATAAGTAGTATAAAAAAAACGAAATGAAGATGCTCGAAAAAAATATGCTTACGGCAGCCGCGCTGCTGCTCCTCCCGCTCCTCCACCTGACCTTCTCGGCGCAGGCCGCCGACGGTGGGGAGGTAGCGCCGCCCGCTGCCGCTGCTACCTTTGTCAACCCCGTCATCTACGCCGACGTTCCCGACCCCGATATTATACGGGTAGGCAGCGATTTTTACATGGTGAGCACCACCATGCACCTCATGCCCGGAGCGCCAATTATGAAATCGAAAGACCTCGTGAGCTGGGAAATCATTGGCTACGTGTTTGACGAAATCAAGGACAGCCCGCTCTACGACCTCGAAGGAGGCAACGTCTACGGCAAGGGGCAGTGGGCTTCGTCGCTTCGCTACCACGAGGGGAAATTTTACGTGTTTTTCGCCACCAACAATCCCCGGAAATCATACCTCTACGCTACCGGCAATCCGGCAGGTAAGTGGGAAAAAATAGGCGAGCTCGACAAAGTTTACTACGACGCCTCGCTGCTGTTCGACGACAACGGTAAGGTGTACCTGTCGCACGTCGTGGCCGGGCAGGTCTGCATCGTGGAGCTGACAAGCAGCCTTGATGGGCTAAAGGAAGACGGCCTCAGCGTAAGCGTTATTGACGGCAAGGCGCAGGGCTACGACGGGCTGTTCGAGGGGACGCACCTGTACAAGCACAACGGAAAATACTACCTGTTCATAATATGGTGGCCGCACGGCGGAATCCGCACCCAGCTTTGCTTTCGCTCCGACCGCATTGAGGGGGCATACGAATCGAAAATAGTACTCTCCGACACGCTCGACTTGCAGGGACGGGGTGTAGCGCAGGGCGGCGTGGTGGATACGGAGGATGGGCGCTGGTTTGGCTTCTTCTTTCAAGACCACGGCGCAGTGGGGCGCACTCCCGTGCTAACGAGTTGCCGCTGGGAGGACGGCTGGCCTGTGCTTGGCGACAAGGTGAGCAGGGTAATGGAAAAACCCATTGCGGGGTATGCCGAAGCGCCGCTGGTGGTAGGCGATGATTTTGGCAAAGCAAAGCTGTCGCTTGGCTGGCAGTGGAACCATAACCCAGACAACAGCCTGTGGTCGCTCACCGAGCGCGCAGGCTACATGCGGCTTAAAACGGGAAGCGTGGTAGAGAATATCTTTCAGGCACGCAACACCCTGTCGCAGCGCACCGAAGGCGTCAAGTGCAGCGGCGTAATCGGCATGGATGTATCCCAAATGAAGCGCGGCGACGTGGCGGGGCTGGGCGCTTTTTGTGCCGAGCCGGGGCTTATATCGGTGGTGGCAGAGGATAGCGCAAAATTTATTGTAATGACCGACAGGGGCGTAGAAAAGGGTAGGGTGCCGCTCGCCGAAAGCACGGTATACCTGCGCATGGATTGCGACTTTAGTACCGACAGGGCGCGCTTCTACTACAGCCTCGACGAAAAAAAATGGACACGCTTGGGTGCGGAGTTTCGCATGATATACAACCTTGTGCACTTTATGGGCAATCGCTTTGCCATTTACTGCTACGCAACAAAGCAACCGGGTGGGTACGTAGATATCGATTTTTTTAGCTATACAAAAACAGCAGTAAGATGAAATATTTTACGATAATTAAAAAAAGAATATAGTTGTGAAAACAAAAATCATGAAAATTGCAGCGATACTGCTAATGCTGGCAGGAATAGTTTCCTGCGGAAAAGATGATAAAAGTTGCTCATGTGAGGAAGGCGGAAGCAACGAACCTATTTCGTTAGAAAGTACAAGGTGGGAACTTGCAGGTATTATGGATGTCAAAACATGCGCACTGAGAGAACTTGAACCGAAAGATTGCGACGATTGTTACTATCTTTATTTTAATACAGACAGTACAGCGCAGGGAAAATCTGTGATGAATCTTATTTTCGTTAGTCTTACCCCGAAAATAATGTTTGGTGTTATGACAGAAGTTTATGATTCTGAGATTGGCGATGTTCAACTATTCTATGATGCAATGAAAACAATAACTTCCTGTGCTGTTACGGAAAATGAGCTGAAATTCTGTTGTAATGGTGGGAAAAGTTATTTACTATATAAGAAAGAAGAAATTGTTTACTATAATTAATACAAGCACTAATGCAGCCATGAAAAAGACATTATTATTTACATTATTCGGTCTGTTTACATTCATTGTAAATGCTCAAATTGTAACAGGCGAACAACCCTATAGTATGAATGTGGCGTCGAAAATAACGAAATTAGA
>JAIRXY010000069.1 GCA_031268055.1 Prevotellaceae bacterium
GTAGATGGTGTCGAACGCCAGCGACGACTTGCCGCTTCCGCTCAGCCCGGTGATTACCGTAAGCGCGTTGCGGGGGATGGTTACGCTTACGTTTTTGAGGTTGTGAACGCGCGCCCCGATAACCTCGATTTTGGTTTCCTCCATTGGGAGCTATTGCTTATTGTTGTTATACGCATTTTCTCTGAATCCGGTCTCCGGAACTTTGATGTAGTAGGTACGGCGGCTCTTGTTGGTTAGCGATGCGTCGCGCAGCCATGTATTTAGAATTTTCAGAATCTTGTAGTTGGTGTTGTAGCGTATGGCAAAGTCTGCCCAGCTGGGCACCGCCGCGCTCACCGCCACCTCGCGGTAGCGGTAGGGCGGGTACATTTCGTTCAGGGGGATGTAAAATCCGTACTTTTGCGGGTCGGAGATGATGAGCTTGAGCGCCAGAATCCGGAACAGGTAGCGGGCTGTTTCGTCGTTCAGCCGCAGGTCGTGGTACGAGATTGATTTTTGCCGCTCTATTTGCTGCGTAAGCCCCTTCACCCCCATGTTGTACGAGGCCGCCGCCAGCGTCCACGTGCCAAACAGGTCGTACGATTTTTGCAGGTATCGGCAGGCCGCCTTTGTGGATTTTTCGATGTGGTAGCGCTCGTCCACCTCGTCGTTTACCTCCAGCCCCAGCTCTTTTCCGGTGGCCGGCATCAGCTGCCAAAAGCCCACCGCCTTTGCCGACGATACCACCTGCTGCAAGCCGCTCTCGGCAACGCACAGGTACTTGAAGTCGTCGGGGATGTTGTTTTTTCGCAGAATGGCCTCAATGGTAGGAAAAAAGCGGCTGGTTTGCTTTATGATAAAAATCGTTTGCGAATGCCAGAACATGTTCACCATAAGCTCGCGCTCAAGGCTTTCGCGCGTATCGAAGTTTTCGAGCGGAATTTTTTCGCCTGCAAAGTCAAGCTCGCTTGGGAGCTCCGGCGTGCTCACGCTTTGCTGCATGTACTGCTGCTCCACAGCGCCCCCCTGATTGGGCCGATTGCTGCGACGCGAAGAAAAAATTTGCCCCTGAACGTTCCCTCCAAAAATAATTAATGCGCTTGTAATGAATATATTAAATCTTGTAAGCGTTAGCTTGACTGCATGCATTGTACATAAGTTTAGGGCGTAAAAGTAGCTATTTTTCCTGACTTCTACGCCCTATGCGCCACAAATATTGTTACTTCACGCCACGCTGCCGAAGGCAAGACGGTTTGGCCTGCGGAGGTAAGCATTATCGACTTTTTGGGTAAATTTGCAGCTTGGCTTACGCCGATTTCAAACATTTTTGCTATTTTTGCTGCCACATTTACCGGAATATACGGTTTGTTCGAGCTGCTTTACAGGGCGCTGCTTGCAGGCAGCATGATAATATATTATCCGTTAACTCTTAACTTTTAGCTCTTAACTTTTATGGCATCTATTACGCTTAAGGACAAAATCGGCTATGGCTTTGGCGATATGGCTTCGTCCATGTTCTGGAAAATCTTTGGGATGTACCTGCTCTTCTTTTACACCAAAGTGTTTGGCATATCTCCGGCCGCCGCCGGCACCATGTTTCTGCTCACGCGCATTTGGGACGCCGTCAACGACCCGCTCATGGGCATTGTTGCCGACCGCACCCGCTCGCGCTGGGGCAGGTATCGCCCCTACCTGCTGTGGTTTGCGGTGCCCTTTGCGCTGGTGGGCGTAGCCACCTTTTACACGCCCGACTTTGGCGAAAGCGGTCGGCTGGCCTACGCCTACATTACCTACACGCTCATGATGATGGTGTACACGGCGGTAAACGTACCCTACGCCTCGCTGCTGGGCGTTATGTCGCCGCACCCCAAGGAGCGCAACATCCTCTCGTCCTACCGCATGTTCTTTGCCTTCGTAGGGAGCTTCATTACTTTCATGCTGCTGCAGCCGCTGGTCGACTTCTTTTCCGGCATATTCGACGCAGGCGGGGCGGTGGTCGCCAGCGCTGCCGACGCCGCCAGCATTAGCCGGTCGCCAACGGGTTGGGTTGCCGCCGTCGCGGTGATAGGCGCCATCTGCGCGCTGCTGTTCTACCTCTGCTTCAGGCTCACGCGCGAGCGGGTAAAGCCGGTTAACGAGAATGAAAGCGCCTCCATCAAGCAAGACTTGCGCAACCTTGCCCGCAACTCTCCTTGGTGGATTCTCATGGGGTCGGGGCTGGCAGCCCTGCTCTTCAACGCCATTCGCGACAGCGTGGCGCTGTTCTACTTTGCCGATTACGTTCGGATTACCTACAAAACGCCCCTGCTGGGGTGGTCGGTGGCGACCATTTACCTGCTGGTGGGGCAGGCGGCCAACATGGTTGGCGTAGCCCTTGCCGCGCCGCTATCGAACAGGTACGGCAAGAAAAAAACCTACATGGCCGCCATGAGCGCTGCCGCCCTGCTGAGCGCCTTCTTCTTCATGCTCGAGCCTCATCAGATTGTGCTGATTATGGCGCTGCAAGTGCTCATTTCTATTTGCGCCGGCTACGTGCTGCCGCTGCTCTGGAGCATGTATGCCGACATTGTCGACCATCAGGAGCTCAAGACCAACCGGCGCGCCACAGGCCTGATTTTTTCGTCGTCGTCCATGTCGCAAAAGATGGGGTGGGCTTTTGGCGCTGCCCTGAGCGGGTGGCTGCTGGCTTGGTTTGGCTACGACCAGACGGCCGCCGTGCAATCCGGCTCCGCTATTTTTGGCGTGCGCCTCATGCTGAGCTGGCTACCCGCCGTAAGCTGCCTGCTGGCCGTGCTGGGAATGATGTTTTACCCGCTCTCCGAGAGGCGCGTAAAAGAAATTGCGGAGGAGCTGGAGGCGCGACGCGCTGCTAAATAGCGAATAGTTATAAGGTTTCAATAATTAGTCAATCCTTAAAAAATCAATTTCGATAGCTTGACGTGAAACGTCGGGTTTACGGAATTCAAACCACGTCAGAGCGGCGAAGTCCCGAAATATTTTTGTTGCTAATGCGTGGGTGAAATTTCGTCCCCTAATTGTTCAACAAAAATATTTCGGGGCTTCGCCGCTCAGGTGAGGGTTGACCACTGTATTATCCCGACGTTTCACATCGGGCTACCAATATTCAACCCGTTTCGGGTTGGCAGCCAGCATGATAAAGCGGACAATTTTTTTTTGATTGGCATGAAATCCTGCCAATCCTCAAATCCTGTAAATCCTGATTCAGACAAATATTTCACCCGTTCGCGGGTTGTCATCCCGCCCGCGTCCGCGGGCAAATTCTGTAAATTCCGTAAATTCTGTCTAAAAAAAAAGATTAAAATTCCCCTCTCATAAATCGGCACGGGCTACCAGCCCACGCCCGTGGGGACGTTCACTAACCACAACCCTAACAGGGTTTTAAACCCTGTTAGGGGGGTTGAAAGTCTTTATCCAAAAAAGAAGTTGTCAAATTTGTAGCAGGGTTTCATTGGATATTAGAGGCATTATGATAGCGGGTTAGTATAAGACCAACAGGCATGACAATCGCAATCCAGCGCTTAAATTCGCCGGAAATAGCGCCGCTTGGTTGCTTGTTGGCGCTTTAAGTTGTATCTTTGCCGTGGCCGTTTTTACGGCGCTTTAAGGCACGAATTTTTCAACGTTCAACTTTTCAAAAATCACAGCTATGGTCAGCACAGCGCCCAGCATCAGGCAGCTCTACTTTAAGGATACCTCCTTTGCCAACCTGATGAACCGCCGCATATACAACATCCTGCTCATCGCCAGCCGGTACGACGTCTTCATGCTGGAGGACGACGGTCGGGTGGACGAGCAGATCTTCAACGAGTACGTTTCGCTCAACCTGCGCTACCCGCCGCGCTTCACGCAGGCGCTGACGCAGGCCGAGGCGCTGTCGCTGCTGCAGGAGCGCCCCTTTGAGCTCATCATCAGCATGCCCGGCGGCGACAGCGATACCTTTGAGCAGGCAAAGCGCATTAAGGCGCTGTACGCCAGCATCCCCATTGTGGTGCTCACGCCCTTTTCGCGCGCTGTCTCGCAGCGCATCGCCAACGAAGACTTGAGCGCTATCGACTACGTTTTCAGCTGGCTGGGCAACACCAACCTGCTCATGGCCATCATCAAGCTCATAGAAGACCGCATGAACGTTGAGAGCGATGTGGCGGAGGCGGGCGTGCAGGTGCTGCTGTTTGTTGAAGATTCCATCCGCTTCTACTCCTCCATCCTGCCGCACCTCTACCAGATTATCTTCAAGCAGTCGCGCTCGTTCATGACCGAGGCGCTCAACGACCACCAGCGCATGCTGCGCATGCGCGGCCGCCCAAAGATAATGCTGGCGCGCACCTACGAGGAGGCCATTGCCATATACGACCGCTACAAGGATAACATGCTGGGGGTGATATCGGACGCGAGCTTTGAGCGCGACGGGAAAAAGGACAGGCTGGCGGGGGTGAGCCTCTGCCGGTATATTCGCTCCGTCGACAAGTTTATCCCCTTTCTGCTGCAATCGTCGGAGAGCGAAAACGCGCGGTACGCCCGCGAGATGGACGTGGATTTTATCGACAAAAACTCCAAAACGCTGGAGCTGGAGTTCCGCGATCACATAACCAGCGGCTTTGGGTTTGGCGACTTCGTTTTTCGCGACCCCGGCACGGGGCAGGAGGTGGAGCGCGTGGGCAACCTGCGCGACTTGCAGGATAAGATTTTCAGCATCCCCGACAGGTCGCTTGCCTACCACATCTCCAACAACCACATTTCGCGCTGGCTGTACTCCCGCGCCATGTTTCCGGTGGCCGAGTTTTTGCGGGGCATTACCTTTGAGGAGGGCGGTAGCCTCGACGAGGTGCGCAAAACAATTTTTGACGCCATTGTTCAGTACCGCAAAATTAAAAACCGCGGCGTGGTGGCCGTCTTTCAGCGCGACAGGTTTGACCGTTACTCCAACTTTGCCCGCATTGGCGAGGGGTCTATGGGGGGAAAGGCGCGGGGGCTGGCCTTTCTCGACGCGCTCATCAAGCGCAACGTGGCGCTCAGCGAGGTGGAGAACCTGAACATCGCTATCCCCAAAACGGTGGCGCTCTGCACCGACATTTTCGATGAGTTTATGGAGCAAAACAACCTCTACCCCGTTGCCCTAAGCGATATTTCGGACGAAGAAATGCTGCAACGCTTCCTGAGCGCCCAGCTGCCGCGCCGCCTCATTGCCGATTTTCTGGCCTTCATCGAGGCAATAGATTCGCCCATTGCCGTGCGGTCGTCGAGCCTGCTGGAGGATTCCCACTACCAGCCTTTTGCCGGCATTTACAGCACCTACATGATTCCCTACGTCAAGGAGAGCAAAACGACCACGCTGCGCATGCTCTACGAGGCGGTGAAGGGCGTGTACGCCTCGGTGTTCTTCAGGGATAGCAAGGCGTACATGGCGGCAACGTCCAACGTGATAGACAGCGAGAAGATGGCCATCGTGCTGCAGGAGGTTTGCGGCAGCGCGTACGGGCAGCGCTACTACCCCTCGTTTTCGGGCGTAGCGCGCTCCGTCAACTTTTACCCCATAGCGCCGGAGCAGCCCGAGGACGGCGTGGCCAGCGTTGCGCTGGGGCTGGGAAAGTACATTGTGGACGGCGGCGTTACGCTGCGGTTTTCGCCGTGCCACCCCCAGAATATTTTGCAGCTGAGCATGCTCGACCTCGCGCTGCGCGAAACGCAGACGAAGTTCTACGCGCTCGACTTGGCAAAAAAGAGCTTTTCCCTCCAAACCGACGACGCATCCAACCTGCTCAAGCTGCCGGTATCCGAGGCCGAGAAGGACGGAACGCTGCGCCTCATTGCCTCCACCTACGACCCTGCCGACCAAATTATCCGCGACGGGCTGTACGAGGGAGGGCGGAAAATTATTTCCTTTGCCAACATCCTGCAGCACGGCGCCGTGCCCATTGCGCACGCGCTGGACCAAGCGCTGAAAATTGGCCATAGCGAAATGGCGCGCCACGTAGAAATTGAGTTTGCCGTAAACCTCTCCTACAGCAGCGACACGCCGAGTACGCTGTACTTGCTGCAAATCCGTCCGGTGGTGGACAGCCGCGAGGTGATAAGCGAAAACCTTGCGGAGATACCGCAGGAGCAGGTTATCATCAGCACAGACAGCGCGCTGGGGCACGGCGCTGTCGGCGACGTGTACGACGTGGTGTACGTGAAGCCCGAAAAGTTTAGCGCGTCGAACAACCAGCTCACGGCCTACGACGTTGAAAAAATCAACCGCCAGCTCGTGAGCGAGGGGCGCGGCTACGTGCTGGTTGGCCCCGGACGCTGGGGCAGCAGCGATACAAGCTTGGGTATTCCGGTCAAGTGGCCGCATATTTCGGGGGCGCGCCTCATCGTCGAAGCGGGGCTTACCGCCTACCGCATAGACCCAAGTCAGGGTACGCACTTTTTTCACAACCTCACCTCGCTGCACGTGGGCTACTTCACCGTGAACTCCTACCTCAAGGAGGGCGGCGGCTTTTACGACGTTGACTTCCTCAACGCGCAGCCTGCTGCTACCGAAACGGCCTACATCCGCCACGTGCGCTTCAGCAGCCCCATTGCCATAAAGATTGACGGGAAAAAAAGCAGAGGGGTGGTGATGAAGCCGATGTGAGAAATTTTGAATTTTGAATTTTGAATTGGCTTGCGCAAAAAAGCTGCATTACCCCACTTTTTGGGCGCGCGAATAAGCGTCAGAATCCGTATCCTTTCAGCGGTTTACCGCGCTGTAGATGAGCTCCATAACCAAAAATGTCGATTGAAGCTGTCAGTCAGGCCGGAATTTTGCTCTGAGCGTTGCATTTCCGCCATTTAAATGCTACTTTTACACCCCCCAAAGCGCACTAAAACTTTTGGGCTACCTTATCAAAAAATGGCCAAAATACACAAGGCATACTTTTGTCAGAGCTGCGGCTACGAATCGGCTAAGTGGCTGGGGCGTTGCCCGTCGTGCAACGAGTGGAACACGTTTGTGGAGGAGTTGGTCACCAAGGACAAGGACAGCGGCGGTGGGCAGCTTTCGTTCCTGCCGCAGGGTAACGCCAAGCCTTTGCCCATAGACAGCATCAGCATTGCGCCGGAGCCTCGCATGGGGCTGGGCAGCAACGAGGTGGACAGGATTCTCGGCGGCGGGCTTGTGCCGGGCAGCATGGTGCTCATTGGCGGTGAGCCGGGTATCGGTAAGTCGACGCTGGCGCTACAGCTGGCGCTGAAAAATCCGCTCATGAAAACGCTCTACGTGAGCGGCGAGGAGAGCGCCCAGCAAATCAAGCTGCGCGCCGACCGCCTTGGCGGTAGCGGAAAAGAGTGCTACATTTTGAGCGAAACGCTGCTCGAAAATATCCTGGCGCACGCACAGGAGCTAAAGCCTAACCTTATCATTATTGACTCTATCCAAACGCTGGCCAGCAAGCGCATTGAGAGCTCTCCGGGCAGCGTTTCGCAAATACGCGACTGCGCCGCCATGCTGCTCAAGTACGCCAAGGAAACGGGAACGCCTGTCTTTGTCATCGGGCACATCACCAAGGACGGGGTCATTGCCGGCCCCAAGGTGCTGGAGCACATCGTGGACGTGGTAATGCAGTTTGAGGGCGACAACCAGCACATATACCGCATACTGCGCTCTACCAAAAACCGCTTTGGCTCAACCTCCGAGCTGGGCATTTTTGAGATGACCGGCGCAGGGCTGCGCGAAGTCAGCAACCCGTCGGAAATACTCATCACGCACCACCACGAGCTGCTGAGCGGCGTTGCCATTGCCGCGTCGGTGGACGGCGTGCGGCCTTTCCTAATCGAAATTCAATCGCTGGTGAGCACGGCGGTGTACGGCACGCCGCAGCGCAGCACTACGGGATTCGACATTCGCCGCCTCAACATGCTGCTCGCCGTGCTCGAAAAGCGGGCGGGATTTCGCCTCGCCAGCAAGGATGTTTTCCTGAACATTGCCGGAGGCATTAAGGTGAGCGACCCCGCCATTGACCTTGCGGTGGCGGTGGCAACGCTCTCCTCCAACCTCGACCTGCCAATACCCGCCGGATGCTGCTTTGCCGCAGAGGTGGGGCTGTCGGGCGAAGTGCGGCCGGTTGCCCGCGTTGACCAGCGCATATCGGAAGCCGAAAAGCTGGGCTTCAAAAAAATCTTTGTGTCCACATACAACCAAAAGGGGCTTAAAGCGTCAGGCGGCATAGAGGTTGTTTTTTCCGGCAAAATAGAGGAAATGCTGCATAAGCTGTTTAAGCAAAATAACAGCTAATGCTGCCTACGCAAATGCGTAGGTGACAGCCACGCCATCTATAATTCGGTAGCGCACCGTAAAGTCTGCTATGCGGTTTTTTCCTGCAAAGCGCGCCGCTATGCTCCCCTCCTCGCCAACGTCGAAGGGGCTTAGCTGTATGCGCTCGGCAAAATCTACGCCCTCCTCGCCGGCAAGCTTGTACACGGTCTCCTTGGCGCACCACGCCACGCACTGCTGCGCCAGCGTAGCGCAGTCCGCCAGCTCGCCTGCCGACAGGTAGCGCGGCGCGGCTTTTGCAAAGCTGCGCGACATATCCTCAACGTCAATCCCTGCCTCCCTGCACGGGTGCAGCGCAACGGCCACATGGCGGCGCGTGTGCGAAATGCTGATGCGGCGGGAGCCCGCCGAGAGGCAGGGCTTCCCGCTGCTGCAGTGGTGCAGCGCCTCCTCAACGCCCAGCACGCTGTGCAGCAGGTGAAGCGTTGCGGCGCGCTCGCGCATTCGCTTTGCGCTGCCCAGCTGCCGGTACTCCCGCTCTTCCTGCTCCGAAAAAAACTTGCGGGGCGGCATGATTTCCTCGTCCGGCATTTCGGCTACGGCAATGCATGAGCCATCGTGGTTGGTATGGTGTAAAAGAAGCATCGCTACATGTTTTACGGGTATGATTTTGGGCGTAAAGATAGGCATTAGCGCTGAAAATTAAGGTGGCTGCAAAATGTTAAAATTTCATCAACAGATGGTAATGCTACGCTGCAATAAGCCAAATAAGATTTTTATAGCAATTTATAGCTTGGTTGTACAAGTTTTTTTACTATGTTTGAAATCATTTTACGACTAACTCATAATCTAAACATTGCGCATTGAACTATTTTGGAATATTACGCTAACTGTAAATTCAAAATCTATGAAAATGTTTTTTAGACAACTCTCACTCCTCGCTGCCGTGGCGTTGGGAGTAGGGAATGTGCGAGGTGAAATTCGCACCATAACCATA
>JAIRXY010000073.1 GCA_031268055.1 Prevotellaceae bacterium
GTAAAAACGGAGAGCAGCGAGGTGACTAACAGGATACCGGCAGCAAGGTCTGCATCGGCATCCATTTTGCTGGCCATGATGTAGCTTGCCACGGCGGTAGGCACGCCAAACAGCACAAACAGCACCAGCAAGTCTTCGCCGCTGAAGTTGAGCGTACTGCGCAGGAGGTAGGCCGCACCAACAAGCACAAGAGGGCTTATCACCAGCTTGATGGCTGCCGCTGCGAGCATCTTTGGCAGCCCTTTCAGCGTGCTGCTTGCGCTGATGGAAGCGCCGATAGCCAGCATTGCCAAAGGAGTTGCGAGCTCGGAGAGATATTTTATGCTGGTGGCGATAAACTTGGTACTCGTGCTCGTGAACAGCGGAATCTGAAAAAGCGAAAAAGGCAGCCCAAGAAGAATACCAATGATGAGCGGGTTGCGCGCTATGCTTGCCGCGGCCTTTTGTACGCTTCCGTCGTGAGTATGCCGGCTGCGAAACGTCAGCAGCGCCACCGACAAGATGTTGTAGGTAGGTATCACAAACGCCGTGAGCAAAATTCCCTTACCCGTGTTGCCAAGTATGTTGGTAATGAATGTAAGCCCCATTATTGCGTAGTTCCCTCTGAATGACCCCTGCACAAATGCCCCGATAGCGGCTTTATCCTTGATAAAAAATTCGGCTCCCAGCCACGTCAGGGCAAAAATAAGCACGGTACCACCCACGCCATAAATGACAAATACGGGGTGAAAAACCTGCGCTATGGAGGTTTGCGCCATCTCGCGGAACAGCAGGGCTGGAAACGCCACGTTGAAGGCAATAGAGTTGATTGTCCCCACCACGCTTTGCGGCATCATGCCCTGCCGTCGGATAATCCACCCTATTGCAATGAGTACGAAGACGGGAAGTACGCTGTTGGCGCTGAAAACAAAGGCCGAGAAAGTATTCAAAGGTACAAAGATTTCAGATTTGGAGTTTTAGAGACTCAGCAGCTTTAAATCGGCTAAGGCAATGGCGGTTGCAGCCTCCAACACCACCGGTACGCGGAGCGCAATGCAGGCGTCATGGCGACCGCGAATAAGCAGCTCGTCTACCTTGCCCTTTGCAAAGTCAAAGGTCTGCTGAGGTGCGCCGATGCTTGCCGTAGGCTTTATCGCTACGCGCAGCGTAAGGTCGTTACCGTTGCTGATTCCGCCGTTTACGCCTCCTGCATGGTTCGTTCCGGTTTTGCCGCACGACAACACAATAGGGTCGTTGTGTTCGCTGCCTCTCTGCCGTGCCGTGGCAAATCCGCTGCCAAACTCCACTCCGCGTACCCCCGGAATTGCAAATACGATGTGGCTCACGAGCGACTCCACCGAGTCAAAAAAAGGCTCGCCCCAACCCACAGGAATGTTGCTCGCCACGCACTCCAGCAGGCCGCCAAGCGAGTCGCCTGTGGCCATAGCTTCTTCCATGAGCGCTTCGTGCTCGCCGTACTTGACGCCGCCAACTTCGAGGATGGTAGCTGCTACGGTAACGTCGCCCAGCGCTTTTTTTGCAATCACGCCTGCCGCAACCAAGCCAAGGGTAAGCCGTCCTGAGAAGTGGCCGCCGCCACGGTAGTCAGCGTAGCCGCCAAACTTGTGCGCCGCAACAAAGTCGGCGTGACCCGGGCGGGGGTGGGATAGCAAGTCGGCGTAGTCGCCGGAGCGCGTGTTTTCGTTTCGGAAAATGATGGTGATGGGCGCTCCCGTTGTTTTGCCCTCAAATATGCCGGAAAGCAGCTCCGGCGCATCGGCTTCGAGGCGGGGGGTTGTGCCGCGCGCTCCGCTTTTGCGCCGCTGCAAGTCAGCGGCAAAGTCGGATTGCTGCAAGCCAATGCCGGCAGGGCAGCCGTCAACGCAAACGCCAACGCTTGCGCCATGCGACTCTCCAAAAAGGCTAACTCTAAATTTTCGTCCGAAAGTATTCATGAGGTGATTTTTCAGTTTGTGGAGATGATACTACTTTTGTTGATTAAATATGCTTTTGGGTGGCAGTAAGCGCCAAAAAAAAGCCCAAGCACCATGCTTGAGCTCTTCCTTCTTTTCATTAAATATTTATTAGAATTGCATAATTCCTTACGAGCAATGAATGCTGTACTATCTGAACGCTCTGAAAAAGAAAGCAGAATTTATGTATCTGAGATTAAATACCAAGTACCCAAGCTTGACCTCTGCTCTCGCTACCACCGGTATCCTCATCCCCTAAATCCTCATCACTCTCCTCGTCATAATCTTCGCTTTCGTCGGTTTCTTCTTCTTCTTCGCTGCTTTCTTCGTCCTCACTTTCATCGCCACCGCTGCTGACCAATTGGCTCTTAACGTCGCTAAGGGTTGCCCGGGCAGATGAGGATGACCCGAATTGTCCGCCTACGCAAACATAGTTCCACTCTCCGTTGCGAATAATTTCGGCCTTTCCAAAAATACCCTGCATATCCTGCCGGTATGCATTAGCGTTGCTCCTGATTTTAAAGCTGCCCACAACAACATAGTACGCCGAAGGCTGGTACGAAGTTGTAGGCGTAAGATCGCTCATATAAGAATTCATTGCAATTGAATCCTCGCGGGCCTTGAGCGCCGCTAAATGCGCTTCGTCGGCTCTCCGGATGCTGTCTTGTATTGCCTGAATCCTGAGCAACTCTTTTTGTGTTTCTGCTTTTTTATTGCGGCAGCCGGAACTTACGATTGTTAAAGCGCCCACAAGGAAAATCAAAACTTTTTTCATGGTGTAAATGTTTTTATTGTTCTTATTTTTTTGTTTCTAAACAGAAAAATTTCCTACAAAAGTAATACTTAATTTTGTAATAAAAAAATCATAGCGATTTTTTTATGTGCATGAAACGATTTTTTTTTGATGGAAGATCGCTATTTTTAGGTGTCAATGCGCGCATATTTAGCGTGCGCCTCAATAAAATTGCGGCGCGGCGCTACATCGTCGCCCATGAGCATGGAAAAAATGCGGTCGGCTTCGGCGGCGCTTTCGATGCTTACCTGACGCAGCGTGCGGTAGGACGGGTTCATGGTAGTATCCCACAGCTGTATGGCGTTCATTTCACCGAGACCTTTGTAGCGCTGCACGTGCATGCCGGAATCCTTGCCGCGGCCTATTTCATCTATGGCCGCCTGCCGCTGGTCTTCTGTCCAGCAGTATTGCTCCTGCTTGCCCTTCTTGACCAAGTAGAGCGGCGGTGTTGCAATGTAGAGGTAGCCATTTTTGATAAGGTCAATCATGTAGCGAAAAAAGAACGTCATGATGAGCGTAGCGATGTGGCTACCGTCCACGTCGGCATCGGTCATGATGATGATTTTGTGGTAGCGGAGCTTGGAGATGTTGAGCGCCTTGGTGTCCTCCTCTGTGCCAATGGTTACGCCAAGAGCGGTGAATATATTTTT
>JAIRXY010000092.1 GCA_031268055.1 Prevotellaceae bacterium
TAATTAACGCCCCCCTATGCTTTCCTGCATAGGCAAGCCTCTCCAGCAGGGGCTTTTTTTTATTTTTTTTTGATATGGCTACTTTGAGTGGTGGGCAATTTTTTTCTTTCATTTAAAAAAATATTTACCTTTGCAAATCATTACCAACTTAATTTTTGCCAATATGAAAAAATTATTCTACCTCGCCGCTATTGTCGCGATAATGTTGATGACTATTATCGCATGTAATGATACTAACAATTCCGAGCAAGAGCAAGAGCAACCCCCTCCTGAGGAAATTCAGGATTACACCAGCTTTATTATAAAATTAGAAAATTACAGAATACCTTTGCCTAACGTCGTGAGCGGATATTTTGACAAAAAAGGTTACTGCTGGAAAATTGCCGAACACGGGATATTATTAGCAGGGCAGGAAACTGAAGAAACAATTATAACAATTAACGTGGATAGTGTTTATATCTTTAGCGATTACCTTTCAGTTGTTATTGACGATTACCTTTCAGTTATTAGGCTTAAGGATCCATTTGTTATCAGAAAAAACAGAAAAAATATATTTAATATAAGCGGAGGCCCTTTAGCCATACACGTAAATAAACAAGATTCTTTACAGTATCCGCAGTAGCTATATGGCAACACACAATATGTTTCCATTTCTATATAGCGTCCCTGCCGAAAGCCCATTATTTGATGTTGGCAAATTACTAAACACAACTCCACGGTCAACTGCTAATGAACCCACCCTTGTTGATGGGCCAATATTTGCCAAAATTGTTCCATATGGGTCATAGTATATAAGATTGTCTGTTGAAAGGTTAAATAATGGGATAGTTTTTCCATTGCTATTAATACTATAGTATGAAATTATACCATTTTCTTTCATTTCAAAGTAGTATGTTCCGTAATACGGACTGACGTTTTCCAAACTTTTAATTAAAATATTTCTCAAATAACCTGATGTAGCGTTGATTTCACCGGTAAACTTTCCACTTGTAGCGTTGATTTCACCGGTAATCTTAGCATTTGACGCTACGAGCTCGCCATTTTGCGTTACTCGAAACGGTGCGGCAGCCCTGCTCTCCTTGGAACCCCCCGCCCAAATGCGCACTTGGTCATCCCCTCTACCCTCGCCGGTAATCCCCGCCAAAATACTGCCACCTGACCCCCCTCCGGCAAGCTGTATGGTTCCGGAGGTTATGAGGCCGCCTTCAATTACCGTTTTGGTATTGTCGTAGCTCACGGCTACTGCCCAATCACCTGCATTGTAGCTGCCCGAGGCTCTTGCATTAATGCACCAGCGCAGGATCTCTCCGTTTGGCCACAAATCCCCAACGTCATACGGCGTAGTTGGTGTCGACACAAATACGCGCCGCTTGCCGTCGGCGGCATCCTTGGCTTGGCCGGCCAGCACCAGCGCTTTGGTAGCGGCCGAGTCTGCCATCAGCGTCCAGCTGTAGGCGCTGCCTGCATCCTTTGTAAACCGCCACGATTGGCCGCTATCCAAGTTGGTGAACGTATCGTCCAGATGGGCTTCTTTGAGCGCCGCCGTTGTCCAGTCCGATGCGGGGGCGTTGGTCAGGTCCGGGTCGTAGTGGTAAAACCACGATTCTATGGCGTTGTCTATTTGCTCCTGCAGCCGCTCCAGCGCGCCGGGTAGCGCGTTGTCGAGGTAATTTACGGCGTCGTCGTAGGGCGACAGGTTGGGCTTGTCCGCTATGTTGTTGTAGCCGGATGAGCCTGAATAGAAAGTAGCCTTTCCTGCAATTTCGATTCCATCTGGGCTGTCAAGGTCGATATAACCCGGTCCGCCGCCGCTGCTTTCAATTCTTCCCGTTTTGAGAAAGCGCCCGTTTATGGTGCTGCTCCCGTAGGTAAGGGAAACGAGGCGCGCGGGCCGCCCCCCTCCGTCATCCGTCACCACGCTGTTCAAAACGCCTACCCAAAACGTGTAGTATCCGGCTTCGCCGTCTACCTTTCGCTGGTTGGTATCCAAGATTATGCTGCCTGCGCTTCCGCTCCTTTGGCAGCGGGCGTAAATGTAGTACGCGGCGCTGTCTACCAGCTGGCTATACTCCACGGCGGCAATAGTCCACGCTCTGATGGTTGGCTCAATGGTAGCGTGCACAAGGCTTCCGCCGCTTATGCGTATATAGCTGGGGTTGCTCTGGTAGTTTGGCTCAAACATAACGCCCTGCAGGGCAAACTGCATGGACTTTGCGCCTACCTGTAGCATGCCGGTTTCTATGCTCAGCGGCTTTATCTTGCTGCTGTAGTAGTCTCCGTCGGGGTCAAAGGTCATCGCCAGCACATCTTGGCTGGCGCGCCAGCTGCGGCGCGCCCTCGCGGGGTCGGCAAGGTTGTTTGTTTCCACTATCCGGTTGAGATTCCGTATGTTGTTCAGCTGCCGGATGTACGCGGTTTTGGTGACGCTGTCGCTCAGGGTAATGGCGTACTTGTAGGGCTGCATCAGGTCGCGGGTGAGCGCCGTAATCCTTACGGACTTGCTTACGCCTACGTCTTCGTCCTGCACCGGTATGTGGTCGCCCACGAGGAAAAGGTTTGGCACGGCCAGCTTTCCGCCAAACTGCGCTATGAAGCTTTCGTCAATGGTTAGCCCGTACTGCACCCGCGGCTGGCTGTGCTGCTCGTAGTAGGCCTGCGCTTCCTCGTAGAGCTTTTGCTCGGCTTCTGCTACGTAAGCGTCAGGGAGGTTTATGTCTACGAAGAAGTACTTGTCGCCGGGCGCCAGCTGAAAGGCTGCGCTCGTTTGGCTCGGAAACCATTCGCCCGTTTCGTCCTGAAACGGAATGAGCTTAAACGCTTGGCTTTGCCCGCTCCACGCGCTCACAGCGTCTCTCTCTATCTCAAATTCGTACCCTGCCAAATTTCCGCTGTTGAAGTGTACCTTTGCGTTTACGCCGCTTATCAGCCACTTTGTGCCGTTGGCGTCCGATTCTTTTAAGTCAAAGGGCATATTGTTGTCCCTGAACGTCAAGTAGTCTACTACTTCATCTACCTTTCCGTAGCGGTTGGGAAAAATATCGTCAAAGTCCTTTTTGTTTTCCTTTAGCCCAAAGCGGGCTACGGCATCGCTGCTCTGAATGTAGGAGGCGTTCTTGTTTTTTCCCGGCAGGCACAGCTTTGCGCTGTGCCTGCCGTTAAGGTAGGCGCTCTTTACGTTGCTGCTCCCGCCGTAGGCGTACAGGCGTGTAACGATGTTCTGGGAGTTGACGTTTTGCCGGGTTAGCTCGTAAAGGCCGCCGGTGCGCCCGTAGCGAAAGGTGAAGGGAAAATCTACCCCCGCCTGCCGGATGTGCAGCGTTCGCGCTCCGTCCTTCTGCACTATTTCAAACTCCTGCTGGTATTCTTCGCAAAGGCGCTGTAGGGCGGACAGGCAGCTGTCGCCGTTAAACGTCATGGTTTTGTACTCTGTCTCGTCGGGATAGCTGCCGATTGTCCACTTGTTTGGGAAAACGCGGTTTGCGTTGTCCACAAGTATTTGCAGGAAGTCGGGCAGCGTTCCGGTAAGGCTGTCGCCTATGGTGTTGTCGGGCAACAAAAATTGCGCGTCTATCAGCTCGTACTGCACGCCTTCGAACATCAAATCGTAGGCAAACCGCCGCTCTCCGGTTTTCTTTATGGAGGGCAGCTGGTTTAGGGTGTAGGTTTTTCCGTACACCTCCATCGTGTCTCCCAGCGAGAACTGTAGGGGCGTCGCGCTGCTGACGGAAACGGTCACTATGTCCTCGGCCAAAAGCGCAACGATTTGCTCGGCCTTGGTTACGGCCGATACGCTGGCCCTCGATGTTAGCAGCGTATGGCTGCCGTCCGGGTGCTTTACTATAAATTGCTCCATTGCTGTATTACGCTATATTTTTGACCACACTAAAATTCCGTTTGTTGAAAATGCTGTAATTTCTTCGATAACCCCGGTGATAACCGCAAAAAACACGCCGTCTGCGCTGTAGCTGTGCGAAATTGTGACGTTTTCGCCAAAAACGTCGTAATCCTTGGCGCCATCCCCCCAGTGTATGGTGACGGACTTTGCCGTGGTGATGGTGATGGTGAGCGTTTTTGTTTCTTCGCTTATTCGCTGGTGCCGCAGCACCCTTTTCACGGGGTCAGGCTCCCTCAGCTTTAGGGTGAACTCCCCTACCATCTGCTCATCGCGCCATCGCTTGGAAACGCTCAGCCCGCTTTCGCAGTAGACCTCAAACAGGAGGGGCTTTGTTGGGTGTATGTCAATGGTCAGCCGCTGCGTTCCATCGGACTGAAACAGCTCCATGAATCGGTTGAGGCGGTTAACGAAGTCTACCTTTCCGCTGGCCAGCATCCAGCATTTGAGCTCAATTTCGCGGGCTTCTACCCGCTTTTGCGTTAGGTCTACCACCTCGCCGTGGTAGCCCGGCCAGTCGACCTTAACGGGCGGTTTTAGCTTCGGGAGGTCGAGTATGCCGCTCGATTCGGAAACGGTAACGCCAAAGTCTTTGAGGTTTACGCCCGATATCAGGTACGATAGCCGCGCGGCGGAGCTTATCAGCTCGCCTACCTCGGCCTGCGAAAGCGCCACGCTGTACGCGCGCAAATCGTCGACCAGCCCGTACCCATGCTCGGTGAAGTAGGCATCCTGCAAAATGGCAAACCCCGTTGGCTGCACCGGCAGGGCTACCGTATCGATTAGCTGCCCGTTGAGGTATATGCGGACGGTAAGCCCCGACTTTGTAACCGCAACGTGGTGCCAGCCGCTGAATATCCTTATCCATCTTTCTCTAAAGCCGTTTACGTCGCTCCACGCAAACCAGAATCCCAGCATTTTTCCGGTAAACCCGTCCTGCGATTCGCCGGGCATAAGCCACGCGGCTACCGTGAAGCTGCCGGAAACGGGGATTAGATTTTTCGGTATTTGGCAGTATCCGCTGCCGTTAAACTCTATGCAGCTGCCCCTTCGCCCGGCAACAAACTTGCTGCTCACCACTGCGCCGTCGGCGCGGCTCGGCGAGTAGTCGTATGCTACCGGGGAGCGCTCCGGCTCATCAAAGGGCATGTTCAAAATCATGCTGCTGTCGGCTGCCATTTTTGTATGTTTTTGATTGTTTGCGAATGATTTTTACTTTTGCGCCATCCAACTCTGATGATGCAACGCTCCCGCCGTATTGGTTTACGCAAATTTTGGCGTTGCCTTTTGCCGCTACCTCAACCTGCGCGCCATCGAATACATCAACCATGACAAAGGCGCTGCCGGAGGCCGTAACGCTCAGCTTGGTATTGTGCTTCACAAAAACCTGCCCAACGGCGTAACCCGTATACGTTGCCGCTCCTTGGCACTGGCCAAGGGCGACCACGTATTCGAAGTTTTCCGCCTGTATCTGCTCGCTTTGAAATATCCCGTGCTGCTGGCGGATTCCGTCAAACTGCCGAAAAAGCCGGGGCGACGGGTAACCCTCGGAAATACAAAAGTCTATCCCCTTGAGAAACATTTTTATGAGGGCGTGCTTGTCCTCGGTATGCAGCAGCTGGCTGTACCACTCCGCGCATACTCCTTTTTTCTTTGCTTCCTCAGCTAACTCTTTATTCAGCTTCATACAATTATTCATCTGTTCCTTGCGCCCGCGACGGGTCGTAAGGCCTGTTACTTATTTTTCCATCGATGCTCTCTAAATGCCGTCCGGCCTTGCTTGTGTTGCTGTCAATGTTTGCCAGGTGAAGCAGCTGCTGCCTGATTAGCTCTGTTGCATCGCGCTGGCTAATCATTGCGCTATTCATGTATCCTGCCAAAACATTAATTTCTTCTTGGCTTGCACCCTTAATTGCGCCGGAAAGGCTGACTTTGGAGCTATCCTGCGTTCCGAGAAAAAGCTTTTTTACTTCTTCCGGCAGCTTTTCAAAATCCTTTGCAAAAGATGCTGTCAGGCTATTTAGCTCAGAAGAAAAATTGACGATGGAGCTCGTTACTGCGCCAAACCCCTTAAAGTTACCTTCATTATCTACCCACTCCTTTGAGTATTTATCCAGCACGCTTCCGATTGGCTTTTGCAGCAGCTCTTGAATTAGCATGTTTCGGGCAATTTTTGAAACAATCTCGTTTACCGAATTGCCCCACGCCTGCGCCGCATTTTCTCCCTTGGAGAAAGCCGTAATAAAGGCATTGCCCAGCTGGTCTGCGATAGCTTTTGCATCTGTAGAAATGATGCTGCTTACCATATCATCCATCATATCTTCTATTGCGTTCCCTAATGCTTCTACCTGCGCTTCGTACTCTTTCGCCTTGCTTTCGTCGCCTTTCTTTTTTGACCTTTCGTCATCCGCCATTTGCAGCAGCTCCAGCCGTTGCTGCTTCATGTTGTCAATGGAGGCTTTTTGTTTTTTGTAAACATCATCGCCCAGGGATTTTTCAACAGCGCGCTCAAGCTGGGCGTATGCACGCTCTAAATCGTTAACCGCCTCGGCGTGCTTTTGGATGTTTTTTTCTATGTCCTTATCGTGTATTTTGTTGAGCGTTGCGAGTAGCTTAAACGGCATGGAAATAGCGTCGGAAATTGCGCCCATTACATTTCCGCTTTTAAGGTTTTCCCATCCGCTCATGGCGGTTTCATTTACGGCGTTTATCGTGTCTGCCCAGTCGCCCAAAGTGTCGGCGGCATCGGAGTTGCCTATGCTGTCTTGATATTCGGCTATGGTTTTTAGCGTGCTCGAAATAGCCGCCAGTGTTTGATACACCCCTTTTATAATGGCGTCTACAATTGCCAACGTGCTGGCTGCCCCGCCTGCCGCCCCTTGTGCACCCTGCGCCGCTTCGCCCATGTTGCCCGCCGCTTCGCCGGAATCCCCGGCTATACTTGCCATATCTCCCTTTGCGCCGGAAAACATCGTTTTGAAGCCTTCTACCTTACTTTGAAAGTCCCCTTCACCAAACATCATGTTCATAAACCCGCCTCCCTTGCCATTACCGAAAGCGGCTTCTATGCCGCGCCCTTTATATGCGCTGTCGGCCTGCTGGTTTATTTCTTTAATGAGCTGCTTGTACTGCTCCGCGGTTATTTTTCCGGCTTCATAAGCGGCTTTCATCATTGCAAGCAGAACGTTGCGGGTATTCTCTAACGTTTTGATTGAAATATCCGAAATATCCCCGAAAAATTCTTGATACTGCTTCGTTTCTTTTGAAATTTCCAAGTCCCGTTCACCCTCCAGCTTTTTTGCCACGTCTTCGTTGCCGGCAGCCCGCGCCGCGCCGATTATCTTTGCGTACTCTTTGGTGATTTGCAGCTTCTTTTGTTCGTATGTACCGTAGCGATAAATTGATTCGATGTTTACCTGCTCCAGCTCTGCAAAGCTCTCAATATGAGCATCGTGCATTTTTCCGTACAGCGCTATCAAATCGTTTATTTTTTTCTTTTCTTCCTCCGTTTCGGCTTTGTTGGCGAGCTTTTGTATGGAGCTTATTTTGCTGCTATAGGCAATTTCTAAGTTTATCTTTTTATCAAGATAATCGGTATACTGCATTAGCGCCTCGCGCGCTTCTTTTTCGGCTTCTTTTACAACATCTTCCTCCTGCTTACCTAACGTTTCAATTTTTTGCTCCCTCAGCGGATCGTCGCTTTTCAGCGCATCGCGCATTTCCTGTATGGTTTTCAGCCGCGCCATTATGACTTGAGAATCGCTAAGCTGCTTTTGCAGGTTTTTTTCCCACTCGCTCATTACGGTTTTGCTCGATTCGCTCTGCATGGCCGTTGTGAGCTTGCGGAGGTTTTCTACTTGCGCTGCCGTTATTTTGCCCTCGCTCTGCACCTGCTGCAAGGCTGCTATTTCGCTGCTCAAGTACTCTTTGTAGCTTCCGCCGCCTTTGAGCAGCTCGGAAAATTGCGCTTTTGCGGCATTTCTTACGCTTTCGTCAACGGAGTTTATCCACTTGAGGTATTCTTGGTAGGCTTTTTTCTTTTCCTCCAATTCCTTTAAAAACGGGTCGGATTCCTTGCTTTTTTTGCTCTTGACAGAACGCAACAAATCCATTTTGGCGAGTAGCTCTTCTTGCTCCCGTATCTGTTTTGCTAAGCTATTGCGCTCCAAATCGCTACCGGCATTTTTGTATTTTTCTTTTAGCTCGCTGATTGCTTTTTCCAGCGCGGCAATGCTACCTTCCGTTATGTTGCTTGCCGATTGCCCTATTTTGGCTAAAATTTCCTGCTCTCTTTCGGTATATTCTGCCGCCTGTTCAAATAAATCATTCGCCTCCTTCTCTAATTTATTCTTTTCTTTTTCAATATTTTGATACCTGAAATTGGGTATCATTTCCCACTCCACAGGAGCTCCGTTGACTGATTTTGTAACCGCTTTTACCTCTTTTGGCGTAGCTTCTAACTCTTGCTGCTTTATGTATGCATTTTTATATTTTTCGCTGGCCAATTCAGTAGCAGCCAGCGCTTTTGCCTTTAAAATCTGCGCCTCTACAAAATCCTTTTTATTGTCAATAAGCAGCTTTTCGGCTTCGGCTACATTTTTCACAGAAACGCCCAGCGAGTTGAACTTATCCTTATTGTTGTCAATAAATTTTTCCTTTTCCTTTATGTCATCCCCTAACTTTGCCCATGCCAATGACAGCTGCTTAATAGTTGATATTGGCTTAATGGATGTTTCGGCAACCGCTTTATTAAATTCTTCTGTTGCTTTTTTTGCTTCTTTTTGCTTGCTTACGTATTTTGAAATTAAGCCTATTACTACAGGAATTGCAACGCCCAATCCGAGCGTTAGCGTTCCATAGAGCGCCCGCGCTGCAATTCGTGCGGTGTTTGCGGACACTCCAAGCTTAATCAGCGCTTTTCCGGCGGTTAGCACAGCGGCAGAGTAGGCTGATTGCGCTTTTGTCAATACCGTAAGCCTGAAAGCGGATGTTTGGTGAAGCGTTGCGCTTACTGCCTGCAACCCCATTGTTATTGACATGAGGCTTTGGACTTTAAGCATTATTTTTTGCAAATCTTCGTTCTTCTCTGCAAACAGCCCCATTGCGCCTTGCGCAGCAGTAAAGGCGCCCGAAACGCCCGACAAGCCGGATACAAGCCCCTGTAGCGTAGCCCCCTTTACGCTGGTTAACGTTTTGATTTGCTGGTTGGTGGTGTATATTGCACTTGTTAATCGTTCGGCTTCTTTTGTTAGTCGGTCAAAATCCGCTGCGTTTTGGGCGGTGCGCGGGCCTAACTGCATTAATTCGTTTTTCACGTTCAGTACTTGTGTCCTGAAGCGCGTTTGCGCGTTGGTGGCGTTATCGAACTTCGCTTTAGTATCGCCAAGTTTTTCGTTGTACAGGTTTATTTGCCGTTCCGCTTCTGCAATTTCCTGCGAAATTTTGTTGAATTCGCCTACTAAGGCTTTATTCGGAGCTCCCCATTTGGATGCGCTATCCATTATTTTCTGTAGGGCGTATTGCTGTGATTTAAGAGTTTGCAGCTTATTTGTTAGGGCATCAACGGCTTCAGAGGCCTTTTTAAAGGCATCTTCATACACATCCCCGCTATTGATGGTTAGCGAGGTGAAAGATTTTATAAGGTCTCCTGTTGTTTTAAGCCCTTGCTCCATTTTTCCTGTCTCAAGCAAGGCCTCAAATGATATTGCCCCTCCTTGTATTACATTCATCGGTAAAACTTGCTTATTGTGTTCAAAACTTCGTCTGCATTTTCGTTTGTTATTGCTATTTCCTTTCCGTCTTTATCTGCATCGGCGTCTACGCTGGGCGCGTCAAGCAATATCCGCTGCACTACGCACCACGCTATTTCATGGTGCAGGTAGTCCCACGTCCATCCGAGGTGCGCGCAAATCGAACCTCGGCGACCAAAAGGGCTGTCGAGCCCCGTTACTCTACACGATTCTTTCTCGTTTCGGTTGTTCTTGCGCCGCTTAGCAACCGCATAGAGGCGATAAAATCCGCAAGGTTGGAGATGCTGGTTATGGCCGAGGCCAACCCCACCAGCTGGGAGGGCTTCACTGCGTGAAAAAACAGGTCGGTAAGCCGGTCGAGCTCCTTGTCGTTGGCGCGCCGCGTTATTTTTCCGGATTTGGCAACCTCGGTAATGTAGTAGCCCTCGCCAAGCGCGGCAATGGCCACTACGCGCGCCAAGCGCCGGGCGTTGTCCTTTACCAGCCCCCTGGCCTTGGCTACTACCTCGTCGCTATTGGCCGTTAGCTCGTCGCTGTTAACGACCATCGCTAAGGAAACATCGCTTATCCTGTCGAGCGTGGACAGCGTAGGCTGCTGTATTTCAAAGTTCATCAATTCTTCGGCGGCCTCCGTTTTACCGAGAAATCCCCTTATTCCGCCTGCGCGCCTCCGCACCTTAACGGTAACGCCAAACGCCATGCCGCGCTGCATGAGCAAATTCAGCTCGTTGCGCTCCATTTCGGCGGCTGATTTTTCCTGCTCCAAAATTTCATTCATAAATCAAAGCTGCTGTTTTTAGGCCCCTGTAAAAAAGCCCTCCCGAAACTTTGCAATTTAAGGAGGGCTTTCGGGCTGTGAATAAATGATAACCTCTTTCCGCTAAGCGGCAACCACGTTCGTGGCCTTCATTTTACGCTCGCCTGCTTTTGTTGGCTGGAGCACCGTGCCGACAACATCAATCACGAAGATGTTGCTTTTGCTGAAGCTCCCGTTAATCTTGGCGACAATCTTCATGCGGGGTATGCTGAATATCAAGCCCTGCTGCGGGGTAATCTTCACGGATTGCTCAATTACCGGCATGTTATCCGGCGCGCTCCACGTATCCACGTCGCCTGCTGTATCAACGGTTCCGCCGAGCAGCTTAGCCAGCACATTTACGTCCGCATTCATTACCGAAAAGTTGAATGTGGTTTTTCCCGCGCGGGCAGCGCTCACCACGGGATCGTCTACTTCCTCTGCCGTAAAGTCGGTTACCGTGGGGTCTTCCTGCGTCATGGAGCAGCTGTCGGTAAGCGTGTAGCCCACCTGCGCCAAAGTTGTGCCCATTCCGCCGCTGGGGTCAACGTCGCCCATCTCAATTTTTGACAGGCCAATTGTGTATACATTTGCCATAGTAATAAAATTTATTTTTTTTAGTTGTTAATTCGCTGAATGTTCCATTCTATCCGTAAGTTGGTATAGTGCTGGCAAATCACCGCTTCCTTGAGAACGGTTTCGTTGGCAACCCAAAGCGCAGCGCCGTCTACGGTGGTTGCCTCCAAAATGGAGATAACCATATCCGTTAGCTCCCGCAGCCGCTCCCTGTTGGCTTGCCGCTGCTCCTGCCCGCCTATTCTTGTCGCCACGTCCGGCACGTAAATGTTCACGTTTGAAGTTCCTCGCTGGGGAGCGCCTCCGGTAATGGTAATGGCGCCTACGGTTATGTCCTCTTTTTCGGAGCTGTCGGGTCTGCCGGTGGTGTATATGCCGCCGGAAATGGCGGCTACCAGCCCTGCGTTTCCGCTCAGCGCCCTAAATAGCATATCGTCCGTATCGAAGCTTGTAACCATAGCGCGCTTAAATCCATAGCCTGCAATGCAGGCGGCCAAAATCGTACTTCATGCATTTTCCTGCGGCAACGATAGCCCCGCTTATTTTTCCCTGCCTTCTAAAATCGTCGCTCAAGAGGTTTTCCGGCGCAACCTGCTCGCGCGTTATCGCTACCTGCGTTCCCTCATTAATGCGGGGCGTTCCTTTCGGAATTTGAATAAGCGATGAGAATATAACCGCTTCGCCGCCGGAGGTGGTCACGCTGTGGCCTTTTCCGTTGGTTTCCTCGCGGCAAATGCCCATTAGCTCCCACGCGGCGGGGCTGTCCTCCCAGCTTCCCGTTTGAGGGTTTTGCGTGGCTTCTTCTGTGCGCAGGGCGTACAGGTATTGCGGATATTGGTAGTTTGCGTTCATTTACCAGCAGCTGCTTTTGTCTCTGATTTTAGGCGCGCTCTTCGGTACTATCCCCACCTCGGCGCATGCCTGACTATACCAAAATTTGATAGCTTCCCAATTCCAAGAAATGGAGAAACCGCCCTCGCCTACGTCTGCAAGCGGGATGAGGCTGGAAAACTCTTTGCAGAGCGCCTTTTTTGCCGTTACAGCGTTTGCCTCGGCGTTTTCGTCCGGTATCAGCGTACGCTGATTAAAGAGAATTAGCTCAACGTCTGCCGCGCCAATGGTGAAGCGCGAGGCGGTTGCGGTTATCCATTCCTTGTAGGTCATGCTTGTGTTGGAGTAAAAAATTAATGGTTAATACTTTACTCCTTTGCAAGGTTTTCAATCCGCTCTTCGATTGCTTTCACAACCGTTTGGCGCGGCTTTTCGGCTGCCTTTTCCGCTGTGCTTTTGGCATCCTGAGGGTTTCCGCTTTCGCTTCCTTTGCCAGTTTCGGCCTCGGAATTCTCCACTTTTGCAAGCCCCATTTTCACAATGTAGGCAAGCCTTTCTTCTCCAAACGCACCGGGGAGTTCATCCCCCGGATTGTAGTGCTTGGCGATGTTGTTTCTGTCGGCAAATTCTTTTAGAACGATGTACTTTTTTTTCATGCGCTTACGAGCTTTGCATCTATCTGATAGATTTGTTCAACGTTGCAAATAACCGGAACAACGCGCGCCTGCGAAGTGGTATGTTCGGAAAGCGAGGGCTTGTTTTCGCGATATTTTGAGACTAAAATGTAATCGTCGGCGGTTTGGTAGGAAACGCCCGCTACGGGGTGGTTTTGCTCTGCCAGGCGCGCCCACATCAAAACGCCAACTTGCGGCGTGGCGGTTAAAATAACCTTTCCCTCGCTCCACGGCGTAACGACGGTGCGTACCCCGTTTTTTTCGTTGATGATTTTTCGGTCAACAATGGTGATTTGGAATTTGTAGCGGCTGTCCGCTTTCAGGGCGGCGTTAACCTTTTCCAAGCTCGGAACGGGCACAATCGCGCTGTTGAGAAATCCGATTGAGAAAGCGAAGAACTCCTTTACCTGCGTTGTCTTTGCGAAGCTGTCAAAGGTAACGTCATCCATGTACACGTGGGCAACTTTGTTCCCATCCGCCTTTGCCTTCTGCAAGGCTTGGCGAATATCGTCCAGCGGCTTTGCGGCTACGTCGCTCCAAGCGGCGGAAACGCCAAATTTGTTGGCGTCAAAGTATCTGTAATCGAGGCGAACGCTCGTACCTACGTTTTCGGTGTCATCAACTGCGGCCACGCCCGTGGATAGCCCCTCCAAAAAGGTTTTTTCCATAAGCTCGAAAATGCCGGTAATAACCGTTGCCGTGTCCTGAAGCAGCTTTGCCGAAATCTCCAAATCGCTCATTTTCTGAGCAATCATGGCATCAATATCGGATAGCTGCTTTTCGTTTAGCCAAAGCTCCATGCCCGACTTTACAATATCGCCCGACGCCTTTCCCATCGACGGGCGGCGCTTGAGCGGCAATGAAGAATCCATTGCTACGTAATCAGCAGAAACTCTCGTGTTTAACATGCTGATTGCATCCCACTTTCCGCTTGTGGAGTATTCTTTGCGGAGCATGGCTTTGAACATGTACGTCAAATCCTGCCCGCTGTTCTTTCCGTTAAGCGTTTCTATGGTTTTGACAACAACCCCCTTGAGGTATTTGTCAACTATCTGTGCGTATAAGCTACTTTCCATCGTTAATCCTCCCTGAAATCAATTAAGGGCAAGGCCGCTTTTACGGCTGCCAGAATGTTACCCATAGGATACGGGGCCGCTGCCGGGTTTACCGTTCCATGTACCATAATCCCCGCGAGGGGCCTCTTTGTTAGTATGCTTGCAATGAGAATGCCTGCATATTCGTGTCCTTCGGGCAAAGAGCCGTAACCGGCTGCGTTTACCGATGCTACTGCTACGGAGAATTCGACGCCTCCGGCAATACCGGTAAGCACGTCTCCTGCCTGATAGCCTTTGCCGCCGTTTGCGGCTCCTATGTCCGTTACTGCATTACCGGTAACGCCAACGTTTGCTGAGGCTCCGCTGCCGCTTCCGCCGCTCAAAGCAACTTCGAGGTAATTCCCGTCAGTGGCTCCGCTGCTGCCGCCGGTAATGGCTCCAAATGTGGCTATGGCATTATCGCCGGTAACGGGCATTGGCTTGTACTCCTTTGCCGCCGTTTCCTTGATAATGACGTGCCCCGCCTTGATGACTTCCGGAGCGAATCCGGCGGTGTCAAGGGTGCGCCCACCGCGCACGGTCAGCAAGTTATCCACGATAACGATGTTGTCGTTTCCGGTGATTACCTCCTGTGGCTCGTTCGTTAAGTTTGCTACTGCCATTTTTTTTGTTGAAAATTTAGTTGTTACTACTCTCTTTTTTCCAATCACGCTCAAATGCCCATCTTCTCCATTATGGCGCTTATTTCTTGGTCTGTGGCCTCCTTTCCGCCGCCGCTTGGGTCGGCAACAGTGGGGCGGCCGTATGCGCTCAATCCTGAGTCGGCTGCGCCTTGGTTGGCGATTTTTACGTCGGCTTCTGTTTCGGTCAAGTACTCCGTAAACGCATCTTCCGTGGCAAACGTCATTCTTGCAAAGTCTTTTAGCGCCTTGGCTTTGAAGCTTTCGTCCCTGCAATCTTTCAGCTTGTCGGTTAGGGTTTGGAGCCTTGATTTTGCCACATTTCCGGCCTCAAACGCTGCCACTTTTTCAAGTAGCGGCTT
>JAIRXY010000172.1 GCA_031268055.1 Prevotellaceae bacterium
CAGTAATAAGTTTAATGCTAGCTATAGGTATTAACGTGTTTTTTGGGCAGAAAAAAGAAAAAGTAGCCATTTATGCAGCTGATGATTCTACGCAAAATGTAGCTGCAGCTGCAGGCAATTTTCTTCACGCTAATGCGCCACATCACTCCGCCGAGCCCGAAATGGTTTTTGTACAGGGAGGCACGTTTTGGATGGGCTGCTCAAGCGAGCAGGACGACGATTGCTCCAACAATGAAAAACCGGTTCACCGGGTAAATTTAAATGATTTTTATATCAGCAAGCACGAGGTAACGCAGGCGCAGTGGAAGGCGCTCATGGGCACAAATCCCTCGAACTTTGAAGGTGATAATCTACCCATAGAAAACGTAAGCTGGGATGATGCTCAAATATTTATAAAATGCTTGAATGATGCTACAGGCAAAAAATTTCGCTTGCCTACCGAGGCGGAATGGGAATATTCGGCGCGGGGTGGCAGCAAATCGGAGCAATATAAATATTCGGGTAGCAATTTTGCCGAACAAGTGGCATGGAGCTACGGAAATAGCGACAGCAGCACACATCCGGTGGGTACAAAAGAGGCAAACGAATTGGGTATATGCGATATGAGCGGGAATCTGTGGGAGTGGTGCTACGACTGGTATACGGCTTATTCTTCTTTGGCGCAAAATAATCCTACAGGCGCCTTGTCAGGCCACAGCCGCGTGGTTCGAGGTGGCGGTTGGGGCAACGGTGCGCGCAGCTGCCGTGTGGCTACTCGCTCAGGTATTTCACCCGGCAGTAACTTCGTCAATGTGGGTTTTCGCGTGGCTTGCAGCTCAGAATAGGCTGTGAGGTTTTAGGCTAAGCAGACGTACTGTAGAATGTCGCCCTAAACGGCAAAAACCTGCTGTGCCGCTTCCTGTGGCTGATTTGTGCCGGAAAATATCGCCTGCCTTGATTGTCGTCCTTTTACACAAGCATACTTTTTAATCACCATCATTGAAGATTTTCATGTATATTTGTGGCGTAACTTATCAGGTATAAACAAGACTGTAATAATGATGAAGAGCCATCTTAAATTTCTCCTTAAGCACCTCCTTTTTTGGATGGTGGTTTTTGCTTACGCAAGAGTTGTGTTTTATATTTTCTACATTGCAGAGCTCCGCTTGCAGGGCGTAAACCTTTGGTGGGAGATTTTCCCGACCCTTTTTCACGCATGGAAGCTGGATTTTTCTACCGCCTGCTACCTTTTACTTGTCCCCTTTTTGATTTGCGCCGTGCAAATGTTTTTCAAAAAAAGCTGGTCGGCATACGCTATTTTGGGCTACAACGCGCTGCTTTTGCTGGTCTACTTCACCGTTGTAGGCGGCGAGATGGGCGTTTACGGCGAGTGGCAGTCCAAGCTCAGCTACAGGGCGATGTTCTACCTGCGCAATCTTGACGAGATAGTCAACTCGGCGCCTATCGGGCAGTTCGTCATGCTGGCGCTGCTGGTTGTTGGCAGCACAGCGCTTTGGACGCTTATTTTCAAGCGATGGGCGCTGGACAAAACCCTCTCGAAGGTGCGGTGGTACTACACCGTACCCTATATCTTAGCTATGCCGTTCCTGATTTTGGCCGGCATGAGAGGCGGGGTGAGGCCTATGGTTATACACCAAAGCGTTGCTTACTTTTCCCAAAAGCAAATTCTGAACGATATTGCCGTCAATCCGGCGTGGAATCTTCTCCATAGCGTGATACACGGGGCAGGTATTCTCGAAAAAAACTCTTTTGTTATCATGCCGCACGACGAGGCAAAGGCTATTGTTGCAGCGCTTCACCACGTGGAGCGGGATACAAGCGTCAGGGTGCTGGCCGTTGAAAAGCCCAATATTGTAATTCTCATTCTGGAGAGCTGGACGGGAGATGTGATAGAGTCAATCGGCGGCACGGCCGGCATAACGCCCAGCTTCAAGCGCTTGGAGCAGGAAGGGCTGATGTTTGAGCAGGTATACTCCGGCGGCAAGCGTTCGCAGCAGGGGCTGGTGGGAATTTTGGCCGGCTACCCCGCCCTACCGCAGATAACAGCTTGCGATTTTCCCGACAAGGCTAAGCATTTACCTACCATTACTCAACAACTTAACGAGCATGGCTACCACAGCTCTTTCTACTTTGGCGGACAGCAGGAGCATGGTAACATAGGGGCTTTCATCGTCTTCAACAGCTTTGCCCGCAACGTAAAGGAGGAAGATTTTACAGGCCATGTGCACCGCGGCAGGCTGGGCGTACACGATGAGGACGTGCTGGCAAAGCACCTCAAAGATCTCCGCAGCGAGCCGCAGCCTTTCTTTTCGACGCTTTTCACGCTCAGCTCGCATTCGCCGTATGACCAGCCGCTGCAAAATGCTTTAGATTGGGATTTGCCGCAAATGCCGTTCCTCAACTCAATTTACTACACCGATAAATGCTTGGGCGAATACTTTGACCAAGCCCGTCAGGAGCCGTGGTATAGCAATACGCTTTTCATTCTGGTTGCCGACCACGGGCGCGTAAGCCACCTTCCAAGAGACTTCTACTCCTTTGAGTATATCCACATACCCATGCTGTTCTACGGCGAGGCGCTCAAGCCGGAATTCAGAGGAAAGCGCATAAGCCACCTTGCTGCACAGATAGACCTCCCCAAAACGCTGCTAAGGCAGCTGGGGATAGACGCTACGCCGTTCACATGGAGCAAGGATATTTTAAACCCCTATACGGAAAACTTTGCGTGGGCTGAGGAAAATATAGGCCCCGGCTACAAGCGTCCGGAGGGAAGCTTTGTGTACAGCTTCGACACGCACTCTTTTATCAACAAAGACTTGCCGGCAAGCGATAGCGCGAGAATTTTCAGAGAAGGAACGGCCTACCTACAGGTTTTGTTTCAAGAGTTTATAGACTTGTAGCAGGATTGCTCCTGCGCCAACGGAGCATGCGCTATCCTGTTGAGGCGTAGCGCGCGCTGCCCTAAAAGTTTGAGGTTTGGAATTTGAAATCTTTAACCCGATATCAGCTTTGCCTACTGCTTGCGGCCTGCACCTGCTGCTTGCTGCCGTTAGCGCAGGCAGCGGCAGGCGCGCGGCAGCCAAATGCTCTTCGCTCTTTTTCGCTCACCGTTATCTCCGATACTACGCAGCTCGATACGCTAAGCATTGTGCCACATTCGCTCGTGCTGCGCGACGGGCAGGGGCGGCTTGTCCCCGATTCGCTGTTTTATGTGGACTACCATAGCGCCTTGCTTGTAGGGCAGCTGCACGGGCAAACCGTGCACGTTGCCTACCGCGCTTTTCCGGTTTTATTTACTAAAATCTACTTCAGCAAGGAGCACGAAGAGTACCTCTCCGGCGATACCATTTTCAACAGCCCCAATCCTTTTTTTGTTCCGCAAAGCGCCTTCTATCAAAGCGAGGGCATACTGTCCGGCAGCGGCTTGGAGCATAGCGGCAGCCTCATGCGCGGCGTCAACATGAGCGCCAATAGCAACGCTTCGCTTACCTCCGAGCTGTCGCTACAGCTATCGGGAAAGCTGACCAGCGAGCTGAGCCTGCTTGCTGTTGTCTCCGACAGAAACCTGCCCGTTAGCCCCGAAGGTAATACGGCGTCGTTGCAGGAGTTCGACAAAGTTTTTGTGAGCGTTTTCACGGATAACGCAAGGCTTTCTGCCGGTGACGTGGAGGTGAACGAGGCGCATGATTTTTTTGGGAAGTACAACCGTAAGGCGATGGGAGCAGAATTTTCTACGCTACAAAAAAAATCGGGCATTACGTACCGCACAAGCGTCTCGGCGGGGGTTGGCAAGGGAAAATTTGCGCGCAAAACCTTGAGCATTATCGACGGCAACCAAGGGCCATACCTGCTTTCGGGGGCAGAGGGCGAGCGCAATATCGTGGCGCTTTCGGGCAGCGAGCGCGTCTACGCCGATGGGCAGCTGCTGGAGCGCGGCAGCGACGCCGACTACACCATCAGCTACGCCACCGCCGAGCTTACCTTCATGCCGCGCTACCTTGCTACGCGCAACTCCCGCATTATTGTTGAATTTGAGTATAGCGAGCGCAGCTACGCGCGCTACATTGCCAACTTCAAGAACAGCGTTCGGCTGCGAAACGGCAGCGCTTACCTCAACGTTTTTTACGAGGGCGACGCAAAGAGCCAACCCATTGACGAAAATTTGACCGAGGCAGAGAAGCAGCAGATGGCCAACGCCGGAGCGCAGTTCTGGCGCGCTGTCGCCCCCTCGGTGGATAGCGTGGCGTATAGCGGCAACGAAATTTTGTACCGTAAAAAAGATACCATAGCCAACGGCGTTGCCCACCATATCTACGAATACTCCACTAACCCCAGCGAGGCGTTTTTCCGGTTAAGGTTTTCGGAGGTGGAGGCCGGTAGCGGCAGCTATAACCTTGTTCGCTCTGCCGCCAACGGCCGTGTGTACGCATGGGTGGGCAAGGGTAATGGCAGCTACGAGCCTGTGCAGGCGTTAGCTACTCCCAAGCGGAAGTTTTTGCTCACCGCCGGCGGCACGTTTGGCGTTGATTCGCTCAGCGGCGTTGCCCTCGACGCGGCGCTTTCCAACAGCAGCGCCAACCTTTTTGCTGTTGCCCCCAGCGCAGGAAGGACAGGCGTTGCCGTAAACCTGAAAGGTGATAAAGCATGGAGCGTCACTCCTCGAAGCCAAATTGTGGCTACCGCTGCAACGCTGCTGTTCGATAAAAACTTTGACGCCCCAGAGCGCTTTGTCAACGCCGAGTACGAGCGCGACTGGAATATTGAGGGCGAGCTGACGGGCAGAAATTTTCAGCAGCACTCAGGACTTTTGGGCTACCGGTATGCGAATAAATTTAGCGCCAACGCTTCGATGGCGGTTATCAGCGCAGGAGAAACCAGCGCTGCGCTTAGCCCGCTTGACACCTCTTTTTCGGCAATGCAGGGCGGCATGTTGCACGCTGACTTCTGGCTGCGGCAGCGACGCTTTGCCAGCTTTGCCAACGCCAGCATTTTGCGCACGTTGCAGAGCAATCGCAGCACGCAGTTTGTGCGGGCAAAGGCCGAAGCAACGCAGTCTTTCTGGCAGCTTACGGCCGGCATGCGCGGCGAGCTTGAGCATAACAGCATCTCTGCCAACCAAACCATGCAGCCGGCCAGCAAAGCTTTTCCTTCGGAGGAGCTCTTCCTGCGAAGCGAGAGCGGACGGCACGCAGCGACGATTATTGCTCGCCACCGCGTAGATTTTTCCCCGCAGCACAGCGAGCTGCGAGCTTACTCGCAGGCGCAGGAGGCGGGCATTGCCGGAGAGCTGAACGGAGAGGCCATGCGCAACAAGCTCACGGCCTCTTACCGCCACGTTCGCTACGTTGATAGCGCGGCCGCAGAAAACATGCTGATGGGGCGAGAGGAATTTTCGGGAGCTTTTGCGAAGGGTTTTATCAACACATCGGCGCTGTACGAGCTGGGAACAGGTATGGACCCCAAGCAAGATTTTATCTACGTAGAGGTAGGCACAGGGCAGGGTATTTATACATGGCGAGACTACAACGGCAACGGGGTAAAAGAGCTCAACGAGTTTGAAGTGGCCGCTTTTCGCGACGAGGCTTCGTACATCAGAGTGGCGCTGCCTTCGCGCGAGTACGTGCAGACTTATACCGGAAAATTCTCCTTTCAGCTTACCCTGCTACCCGCCATGCTTTGGCAGCAGCGAGGCGGCGTACAGGGTTTCTTGTCGAGGCTGAGCAACACATTTTCGTTTAGCAATGCGCACAAGAATTTGCGCAGCAGCTTCGCCAAAAATGCCAACCCTTTTTACAGCGAGCCACTTGGCGACACCACCGTGGTCAACCAAAGCTACGCTGCGCTTAATACGCTCACTTACCTGTCGCCGGGTGCAGGCGCTAAGGTTGAGCTGACGTGGCAGAGCAACAAGTCAAAGTACCTGCTCATAAATGGCTTTGAGCTTCGCCGGAGTAGCATTGTTGGCCTCACCGCAAGGCAGCGGCTGACGGATGTGCTGCTGGTGAACGCCGGAGCGCACCGCGAAGCCAAAGCGTACGGCGCGCAGTACGCTCAAGCCGGCGCAGGCTACGATATTTTGCACCACTCGCTTAGCGCAGGCGGTGAGCTCACCCCGCTAACGTACGTGCGCGTGAACGCCGCCTACAAGTTTTCCGTAAAGAAAAATCGTGCCGGCGCAGAGGCTGCGCAGCTGCATGAGGCGCAGGCGGAGCTTACCTGCAATTTCCCGAAAAAAGGTGTGCTTGCAGGCGGATTCGGCTTTATTTCCACCTCGTTCAACGGCGAGAGCGGCGGCACGGTAGGCTACGAAATGCTGCAAGGCTACGGCGTAGGCAACAACCTCACGTGGAGCGCCTCTTTAAGGCGGATGCTCGGTAAGGGGCTTGAGCTGAACTTGCTTTACTCCGGCCGTCGGCTGCCTGTGGGGGCAACGGTGCATAGCGGGAGCATGGAGGTTAGGCTGATATTTTAGGTAGCCGATAGCCTGCAATTTTTCTCAAAAAGCACAATAAGGAGATAAAAAGCAGGAAAATATCAACCATCTAACTATTTGCCAACATACCATATAGCGATATATCGCAGGCAATACAGCTAAGGTAAAATGTACCATCTATGCAATTTTTTCTTACTTTAGCGGCTGCTAAATTTAATTAAAATAGGAAGTCAAACCATTCACTAAAAATGAAATAAAAACGATGGGACAGCATACTTTTTTAGCATTCGATTTAGGCGCTACCAGCGGACGTTGTTATGCAGGTACGCTGGAAAACGGCAAGCTGCACATGCAGGAGCTTACGCGGTTTCCTAACGCGCCCGTTCACAAGAACAGCCACTACTACTGGGACATGCCTTCGCTCCTTGCCAACCTCGGCAACGGCTTCTCCGCCAGCGTTGCCGCAAACCTCGCCCCAACCTCGGTAGGCATTGATACGTGGGGAGTAGACTTTGGGCTGCTTAACAAGGCTGGCGACTTGGTAGACCTCCCTTACGCCTACCGCGATCCGCACACCAACGGCATGCCCGAAAAATTCTTTGAGCTCAT
>JAIRXY010000215.1 GCA_031268055.1 Prevotellaceae bacterium
ATCAGCCATAAGCACGGCCTTACCACGTGGCTGGAAAATTATGGGCACTGGGGATTCCCCGGAGAATTTCTTCAGTACGGAGGGCAGTCTGACGAAATTAGCGGTGAATTTTGGAGCGAAGGAGACCTCGGAGATATAGAAAATCGTGCAGCATCTTCGAGCGCACACATTTACGGGAAAACAAAGGTCTCGGCAGAATCGTTCACCAGCGCCGGAGGCGCTTACGGACGACACCCTGCAGCCATTAAGCGCCGCGGTGACTGGTCGTTTACGGAGGGAGTTAACAGCACATTAATGCATGTGTACATCCAGCAGGCCTACGAAGACCTCCACCCCGGAGTCAATGCGTGGTTTGGGACTGAATTTAACCGTAAGAATACATGGTTTGGTCACATGGACTTGTTTACAGCTTATCTGAAACGCTGTAACTTCATGCTCCAGCAAGGTTTGAATGTTGCAGATGTTGCCTATTTTATCGGTGAAGACGCTCCCAAAATGACGGGAATACGTAATCCCGAAATACCAGCTGGCTACAGCTACGATTATATCAACGCCGAAGTGATTGTGCGCGATTTGTTTGTGAAGGATGGTAAGCTAATGCTGCCGCATGGCACATCGTACAGGGTATTGGTATTGCCTGCATTGGAAACCATGCGTCCCGAGGTGCTGACAAAAATTGAGCAGCTGGTTGCCGAAGGAGCGACCGTTCTGGGGCCTCCGCCAAGCCGTTCACCCAGCATGAAAGGATATCCCGAAGCAGACAAACAGGTGAAATCCCTTGCAGAAAAGCTGTGGGGTGACTTGTCCGTGAAGCAGCGCTCTTACGGGAAGGGAACGCTACTTACGGGTATGAGCATGCAGGAGGTACTTGACTTGCTGAAAACGATTCCCGATTGCCGTATCGAAAAAGGAATTCCCGTGCGGTATGCTCACCGTACTCTTGATGGTAAAGATATCTATTTCGTTGCCAACCAAAGCGAACAGCGGGTGGAGACTTCCATCGGATTCAGAGTGAAAAATATGCAACCCGAGCTGTGGAATGCTGTGACGGGAGAAGTTCGCCATTTGCCATCTTTTGACCAGACCGGCGAAGTAGCTACTATCCCGATACGTCTGGAGCCGCTTGAAAGCGCGTTTCTTGTTTTTCGGAAAAAAGGCAGACCTGCAGGCGCTTCTGCTCAGCTTGCCGCCAATTTTCCCGATATGAAAATTCTGACTGTAGTAAATTCGCCGTGGGAGGTTACATTTGAATCGGATGCCATAAAGCGCGGCCCCTCCGAAACCGTAATTTTCGACAAGCTAACGGACTGGACGCAGAGCGAGAATGAACAAATCCGCTACTATTCGGGAACGGCAATTTATAAAACAACGCTTACCGTTGACAAAAAGCTGACGAACGAAAAATTATACCTCGACCTCGGAAAAGTGAATATGATGGCTAAAGTAAAGATTAACAATAAATACGTCGGTGGGGTGTGGACAATGCCCTATCGCCTTGATGTAACATCCCAACTGAAAAATGGCGAAAATTCTATCGAAATAGCGCTTGTTAATACATGGGTAAACCGCATAATAGGCGACTTGCGACTTCCTCCGGAAAAAAGAATTTTGAGCATGAGCAACATTACGTGGCAGGCAAATTCACCCCTGCAACCCTCGGGTTTGCTTGGGCCGGTTTCGATTGTGAAAATGTGAGCCTCAAAATTAATGAGCATACGCGCTAAAGCCATTTGCCCGCGCCAGCGTTGAACTTGATAAAAAGTTGAGATAGAATATCTGAGAGAAAAACCACGTAACGTAGAACATTTGCATCATGAATAGTAAAGTACAAAACGAAACATCAGGCAGGTACAGCAAAATGAAGCTGCTGCTCATAAGCAACTCTACCAATGCCGGCGAGGAATACCTCGAATACTGCAAGCCGGATATTGTCGAATTTCTAAAAAGTTACGGCGTGAGCAAAGCGCTATTCTTCCCTTTTGCCGCCGTTACCTTTTCTTACGACGAATACGAGCGCAAGGTGCAGGAAAAGCTACAGCCGCTGGGCATAGAGATTGTAAGCATACATCGCGCAGGTGACGCTACAGAAGCGGTGAGCGAAGCGCAAGCGGTTGTGGTAGGCGGAGGCAACACCTTTCAGCTGCTCAAAGCCATTCAGGATTTAAACCTGACGGAAGCCATTCGCAGTAAGGTGCAGAGCGGCACGCCCTACGTGGGCTGGAGTGCAGGGAGCAACCTCGCCTGCCCCACCATTTGCACCACCAACGATATGCCCATTGTAGCGCCAAAAACTTTTTCGTCGTTCAACCTCGTACCGTTTCAGATTAACCCGCACTACCTCGACGCTCACCCCACAGGTCACGCCGGCGAAACGCGCGAGCAGCGCCTGCAGGAGTACATCGCCGCTAACCCTCATTGCTACGTGGCGGGGCTGCGCGAAGCCAGCATGCTGAGCCTGATAAGCGGTGAGCTAAAGCTGCATGGCAGCCGTGCTATGCGCGTATTCAAATCCGGACAAGCGCCGCTGGAGCTGCAACCAAATGACAACCTGCAATTTTTGCTCAGCTAAAAGCTATATCGGCCATACGCTTTGCTACAGCTTTAATCAACAAAAAGTAGCCAACTTGCAAGTTTCCTTTGTGCTCTCTGTGGCTCTCTGTGTAACTTTACATAAGTCTGTTTAACTTTATACAAGTCTATGTAACTTTACACAAGTCTTCATAACTCTTTGTAAATCTGCGTAATAGAAACTTACAGAGCAACCAAAGCATTGCAACTTTTTTCAGCGATTACACGTTTTTATGACAAAAAGGCCAGCCAAGAAATGAGCGCGCGCCATTTTGTCATTTTTCATTCCTTGGCACATATCTTGTTGTGGTTACGAGTTGCAGCTACAATTTTAGAATCACAGTTTGAGAAATAATCATTTTTTAGAATTTATTCAAGCATTATGAAAGGTAAAATAGGTGTTACTACGGAAAACATTTTTCCCGTTATCAAGAAGTTCCTGTACTCCGACCACGAAATATTTCTACGGGAAATCGTGTCGAATGCAGTAGACGCAACCAAGAAGCTGACGGCGCTCTCCTCTATGGGCGAGGTGAAAGGCGACGTTGGCGAGCTGAAAATAAAAATCGTGCTGAACGCAGAGAACAAAACGCTGACCGTGTCCGACAACGGCATTGGCATGACGGAGGACGAAATAGAAAAGTACATCAACCAGATTGCTTTTTCGGGGGCGGAGGAGTTCCTTGAGAAGTACAAGGATAAAACAAACATTATCGGGCATTTTGGGCTGGGATTTTACTCTGCCTTTATGGTCTCGGACAGGGTTGAGATAGATACCAAATCGTACAAGGACGCTCCCGCCGTGCACTGGGAGTGCGACGGGTCGCCCGAATACACAACCAAAGAGTCCGGACGCACCGAGCGGGGAACAGACATTACGCTTCACCTGTCGGAGGATAGCGAAGAATTTTTGTCGGAGCAAAAAATCAAAGAGCTGCTGAATAAGTACTGCAAGTTCCTGCCGGTACCCATCATCTTTGGCAAGGAGCAGGAGTGGAAGGATGGCAAGTACGTGGACACCGACAAGGATTTGGTTGTAAACAATACCAACCCGCTCTGGACGCGCACCCCGTCTGACCTGAAAGAGGAGGAGTACATGGACTTTTATGCAGAGCTCTACCCTGCCAGCGAAAAGCCCCTGTTTTACATTCACCTCAACGTTGACTACCCCTTCAACCTCACGGGGATACTGTACTTTCCAAAGATAAAAAATACCATCGACCTGCAAAAAAACAAGATACAGCTTTTTTCAAATCAGGTGTACGTTACCGACTCGGTGGAGGGTATTGTTCCCAACTTTCTCACCCTGCTGCACGGGGTAATCGATTCGCCGGACATCCCGCTCAACGTGTCGCGCAGCTACCTGCAAAGCGACTCCAACGTAAAAAAAATATCGGGGCACATCAGCAAAAAAGTCTCCGACCGACTTCAGGAGCTATTCACCGCCGACAGGCAAAAGTTTGAAAGCAAGTGGGATGACTTGAGGTTATTTGTCCAATACGGAATGATGACGGATGAAAAATTTTACGAAAGGGCTGAAAAGTTTTACCTCTTCAAAAATACCGACGGCAAGTACTTCACGTTCGATGAGTACAAAAAATTAGTTGAGGTAAACCAAAAGGACAAGCATAACAATCTGGTATACCTTTACACCTCCGACGTACAAAAGCAGTACTCCTTTGTCAACGCCGCAAAAAACAAGGGCTACGATGTGCTGCTGCTGAACGAATACTTGGACGCTCACTTTGTCAACAAGCTCGAGGGTGCGTGGAAAGAATCGCGCTTTGTCCGTGTAGATGCAGACGTTATAGACAAGCTGATAGAAAAAGATGTGGACAGAAAATCAAAGCTGTCGGAAAATCAGACGAATTTGCTCCGCCCTGTTTTTGAGGTGAACAGCCCCGCCGGAAGCGAAAAATATTTTGTAACGTTTGAAAATCTGGATGAAAATGACGCACCGGCGCTAATAACCCAGAACGAATTTATGCGGCGCATGAAGGACATGTCGGCAATTGGCGGTGAAGGACACGCGTTCTACGGTCAGATGGGCGATATGCTGAACGTTGTGGTGAATACAAACCATCCGTTAGTGCTGGAAGTTAGCAGCCGCTTGGAAAAAGACTTGTCGGAAACGCTAACGCCCGTGCAGCAGAGCGTCTCCCAAGCCAAGTCGCGCCTTGACGAGCTGAACGCTCAGAAAAAGGATAAGAAAGAGGAGGAAATTCCGCAGGCGCTGAAGGACGAGGTCTCGGAGGCAGAAAAATCGCTCGGCGACCTGCAAGCGCAGCAGGAAAATATCCTGACCGAGTACGGAAAGCAATGCAAGCTGGCAAAGCAGCTTTTTGACCTTGCTCTGCTGGCCAACAACAGGCTAACGGGAGAAGAGCTGGATAAGTTCGTAAAGCGAAGCATTGAAATGCTGAAATAATTTTGCGCAATTGTGCTATCCTTTTTTATCCGTTAAATCCGTTTCTTCTGCGTTCTATCAATATTATAGCACACGGATGAAACAGATTTGGCGGATGAATACGGATTTAATTTTGAATGTAGAGACGCGAGATGCCACGTCTCCGTGAAAATGGAGGATTTATCAGATTTTATTCGTTAAATCCGGACATTTGGCCGACAGTGTCGGCCAAATCTGATAAAACTTCCCAACAAAAAACTCCTTGAATCATTTCTGAAAAGGGAGCTCAGCCGATAAGCCTATTTTTTCGGTATATATGAAGTTGGCCAACAACAGGCTGACGGGAGAAGAGCTGGATAAGTTCGTAAAGCGAAGCATTGAAATGCTAAAATAGCTTGCTAACGATTGAATATGAATATAGCAAAAGAGGCAGGGTTGCGCCCTGCCTCTTTCTTTTTTATGCTTGCAACTGCAAGGAATCAGTAGCCCGGATTTTGCAGCGCTGCTTTGTGCGCTGGGGTAAGCGGCGAGCCGTCTTCCTGCGTCAACCCGTCGATGAAGGTCTGCGGAATGGGGCGCAACGTGTGCTTTTCGGCAATGTTGCCAGCTGCCTCGGGGTTGAAAGTTTTTGCGCGCTTAATCAGCGTTCCAGTGCGGCTCAACTCCTCCCAGCGATTCCACTCGCCGTTGAGCTCGCGGGTGCGCTCATTGAGGATAAAGTGGAGCATACGGTCGTAGTCGCCTGATACGCCAAGCGTTGTCAGGATAGCCTCGTCCTCCTCCGGTAAGGTACTCGCTGAGGCTATCTGCAAGCTGGATGCCGCTGTAGTAGCAGTAATGCCGGTGGACAGGTAGTAGCTGCTTTTGCACAGGTACTGGTTATTAGCGGCATCTGTCAAAGGAAAGCCGGGGTGTGAGCTGCTAAACCACTCCTGATACCCAGCCGTTCTACTATTCTTGCTGTAAGAAGCATTACTTGTGTACAGCGAGTTGTTTAAGAATCCAATTGAGCCATCTACGTACAGCTCACGGTCTTCTCCGGTTTTCCACTGCCCGCGCGCGCGCAGGAGGTTTACCGTAGCCAGAGCGTCGGTGTACTTGCGCTGCCGCACCTGCGCCTCAGCTTTCACCAGATAGGTTTCACCGGAACGTGCCAACGTTACGTCGCGATGTCCGTCTCCACCTTCGGCAGTGCGGGAGCCGACTTGGGTTTTATTCAACCCGCAAAACACGTTGGAGGTGGCCGTGCTGCCCGATGAGCCATAGCTGTAAAGCACGTACTGCCCGTTCAGGAACAGCGGAAATGCGCAGGGTACCCACTTTTGGGTTGTGGGATGAATGAAGGTGCTGCCTGCAGGTAAGCCAAAATTACCGTAAGGCTTGCTGTCGAAGCGGTTGTCGCTTTTCTTGTTCAGAATAAAGATAATGCCTATTTCGCCCAGCGCCGTAGCGTTGTCGCCAAAGCTGGCGTTTTTGGCGGCATCCTGAATGTTGTTTACGCCGTACACCGTGCGGAACGACTTCCACAGGCGGGCATCGTTCACGTTGTCGTACGTAGAGTAGTTGTACTCGGTAGGGCGACAGCGCTGGAAGTCCTGACCGCCAATAAATGCCCCCCTGCTCACCCATCCGGCGCTGAACGTGTTGAACTGCGGCGAGAAGTAGGAGTGGGTGCGGTTGCCGAAGCGTCCGGTGGTGCTGGCGTCATTGTTATGCTGTATGGACATCAGGATTTCGGGCAGCCCTTCGTTGGGACAATCTACGCCCGTCCAGCGGGCATACAAGTCCCAGTAGTCGGGCGCAAGCGGACAGGCGGCAATGACTTCGTCACAGAGCGTAACGCACTTCGTCAAATCGGCGTCGATGTACTGCGCGTTCCAGTCGGCGTTGCGCTCCGAGCAGCGGAACAGCAGCGCCTTGGCAAGGAAGTGAGCGGCGGTATACTTTGTCCACGTGCCTATGCCGCGCCACCTGTCGGTGGGCAAGAGGTCGTAAGCCTGCTGCAAGTCGGCAATAACCAGATTCAGGGTCTCCTCCGGCGAGGAGCGCGTAAAGTTGCGCACCACCCCTTCGGCGGGCTGCGTCTGGAGCACTACCCCTCCGTACTGCGCAAAAAGGCGGTAGTAGTTGTAGCCGCGCAAAAAGTAGGCTTCGCCCATGCACTTGCTGCGAACGTCTTCGTTGGTAATTTTGCTGCTTTTGGCAATAATCAGGTTGGCGCTCGAAATGCCGTAGTACATTTGATCCCACAGCTCCTCGGGGCCGCTCACGTTTTTGTTGGCGGCGCCGGTTTCCACCGTAGCGTGCATCGGATTCAGGCGGTTGTCGTAGGTATTCCACGGCTCGTTGGTCAAATCTGCCCCGTTGGTGAACTCGTCGGTTCCGTACAAAGTAATGCCGTAAGACCACTCGTAGCCCGAATGCCAGCGAATGTTGGCGTACAGCGCCGTAGCCAGCGAAAGCAGGCCTTCTTCCGTTTCAAAGTACTGCGTGGTATAGGCAGTGGTTTTCTCTTCGTAGAGAAAATCGTTGCTGCACGAGTGCAGCGCAAGCGTAGCCGGCAGCAGCGCCGCTACGCAAATCAAGCTGTATAAGTATCGTTTCATAATATATTATTGTATGATAATTTGAGGTTAAACAGATGCTAAAAACCAACTTCAATCCCGAACGTTACGCCGCGGTTGTAGTACATTGCGTTAAGGTCGAGATCCATAAAATCAACCGAGGAGTACAGGTTACCCGGATTGCGCACCTGCGCGTACACCTTGAGCGAGCCAATGCCTACTGTTTTACAGACGCTTGAGGGAAGCAGGTAGCCCAGCGAAACGGTTCGCACCTTTAGGAACGAAGCTTCCTTAAACCCAAGTAGCCCCGAGTAGGGGTCGCCGCCCGCTTGGCTGTAAATGGGCTTTTGCCACTCGGCGCCGGTGTTGTCGGGGCGCCAGTAGTCAATTTGCCGCTGTTGTCCGTAGCCCAGCTGCCCTTCGGCAGAGGATATGGTGTAGCCCATGCGCCCGTACAGCTCTATGGAAAGCTCAATGCCCTTGTACGAAAATGTGTTTGTCCACCCCAACGTCCACGTAGGATTTCTCTGACCTATCACCATGCGGTCGTCGGCGTTGATAACGCTGTCGGCGTTTTGGTCAACGGGGTGAACGTTGCCCGGCGTAAACTTTTCGCCTTTGGCGTTGAACTTTGCCATTTCGTCGGCATCGCCTTCCTGCCACAGGCCGGCGTGGGCGTAACCGTAGTAAACGCTTATGGGTTGGCCTATAAACCAAGAGTTGTCGGGCATATCGTTTTTACCGTTTGCCAGCTCCACAATTTCTTCTTTTTGGTAGGCGGCGTTGAGCGTAGATGTCCACGCAAAGTCGCCGATTTTTACGGGCACTGCGCTGAGCGATACTTCCACGCCCTTGTTTTTGATTTTGCCCACGTTTGCCAGCGTTTGCGAGTAGCCCGTCAGCGTGGGAATCTTCATGGGCATTATCAAATCGTTGGTGTTCGACGTGTAGAGGTCTACCGTTCCGCCAATGCGCCCTTTGAGTACGCTGAAGTCAACGCCGAGGTTGTACTGCGTCGTTTTTTCCCACTCTAAGGAAGGGTTGGCCATATCCACCTGAGTGCTGGTGTAGTAGGGTTCGTTGGTAACGTACATCTGCGCGTTTGGCTGTCCGCCAAAGGGCACGTAGTACGAGCTGATGCTGCCCAGCGTGGCGTAAGGATCTATGGCAGAGTTGCCCGTTACACCCACGCCCAGCCTCAGCTTCAGCGCCGACACCCAGAGCACGCTCTGCATGAATTGCTCTTGGTCAACGCGCCAGCCCAGCGCTGCGCTGGGGAAGAATGCCCACTTGTGCCCCTCGGAGAGCACCGACGAGCCATCGTAGCGTCCCGATACGGTGAGCAGGTAGCGATCCTTGAACGAGTAGTTGATGCGCCCCATATACGAGGCCATTGCCGACTGCGTAAGCCCTGTGCCCATCGACGCGGCAGCATTGGCGTTGGTAATGTCCACAGCGCCCATGTTGTTCCACAGGTAGCTATCCTTGGGAACGTTTTCTTCGCGCATGTTGGCATCTTCGTAGTCGTACTTGGAGGCCGATTGCAGCAGCGTAACGTCCACCTTGTGGTCGTTGAGCAGGGTTTTGCTGTAGGTAAGCATGTTGTCCAGCACCCACGAGAAGTGGCGCTCGTATAGCCAGCGTGCGCGGTTGGTGCCGCCCGATCGCGCCGACGACTCGCTTGGGATAAACACGCCTCGCCGCAGGTAGCTGAAGTCGGGGCCAAAGTTGCTCTTGAGCTTCAAGCCTTGCAGCGGCTCCCATATTCCGCCAAAGTCTATTGCGGCGTAGAAGCTGCCCAGCGCGCGCAGCCGCTGGCGATTGTCGTTCGACTTGTTCCATTCCTCGTAAACGGTGTAGATGGATGGCGATCCGCCCATCGTTTTAATCACCTCACCGTTTTCATCAAGGGGTACCATGTAGTTGGGGATTTTGCGCGACTGCCCGTAGATATCGTTGGCAGCGCCGGTAGTAGAGGCTTGCCCTTCGGTAGAGAACCCGTAGCCTTGCTCGCTCCATGCGGCGTTGACGTTGCCGCCAAGGTTAAACCATTTCGTGGGCTTCAGCTCTGTACTGGAAGAAAAGTTGTACCGTGAAAACTCCTGCCCCTTTTGGGTGCCAACGCTGTTGAGGTAGCCCAGCGAAATGAACGATGAGACATGCTCGTTGCCACCGGAAGCGCTCACGGTGTGCTCCTGCGTAATACCGGTTTGCGTTACCATGTCGCCCCAATCGGTGTTGGTCACGGCAGCTGGATTCCACGTGCCGCTTTCCCAGCCTTTCAGTACGTTAGCCAGCGCCGAAGGATTTTCGTTGAAGTACCTTTCGTCCTGTTCTTTGGTAGGCTGGTCGCCGGGCGTGTACAGGTCGGAGTTGGAGTTGTAGTATGCCCACCGCCGCCAGGTGATGTAATCGGCAGCGCTCATTACGGGTGCTACATCCACCAGCTTTTCGACGGTTACCGTGCCGGAGTAACTCAGGTGCAGCGTACCGGGCGCGCCGCGCTTGGTAGTAACGAGCACTACGCCGTTGGCGCCGCGCGACCCGTAGATGGCGGTCGACGAGGCATCCTTGAGGACGTTGATGCTTTCAATATCGCGGGGGTTCAGGGCTTCTATGCCGCCCGAGGAGAGTATCACCCCGTCCACCACGTACAAAGGCTCGTTGGTAGCGGTGAGCGACCTGTTGCCGCGAATGCGAATATCCCCTATTTCGCCCGGACGCTGCGCTGACGTAATATCAACGCCTGCAAGCTTGCCCTGCATCGCCTCAAAGGCGTTGGATACGGGCTTTGAGGTAAGGTCTTTAGAGGTTATTAGGGCAGTAGCGCCTGTTACGTCGCTACGGCGCTGCACCCCGTACCCTACTACAACCACCTCGTCCAGCGCCTGCAATTCTTCCTCCATAACAGCGTCAATTACGCGCAGGTTTTCTACTTTTATGGATTTGGACACATAGCCGATACAAGAAAACTGCAATACGGATTCACTCCCCGGTACATTCAGCGTGTAGGTACCACTCGGAGTGGTCATCGTTCCAATTGAAGCGCCTAACACACGGACGGTTACTCCGGATAACGGCGCGCCTGCTTCGTCTGATACAGTTCCCGTAATTTCAATGTTTTGAGACATGCCGCTAACACTGAAAAGAAACAGCAAACAAGCTACAACAATTAATCTTAATTGTGATGAATGAATGTTAATTTGTAAATTCATAGTATAATAATTTAATGTTAATGATAATGATTTTGGCAATTTTTATGCCATTTTTTCTACTGTATTGCAAACAAAATGAAAACAGGTATAACAATCAACATCTATAAACGTATCTTGGTGGTTGTAAAAAGAGTAGGTATTTATCACGCCATGTATGCAGTAAGGCTAAAACAGACTTTTGGAGCATAAAAAAGGCCCAAGTAAAAAAGCGCTTCTTACTTGGGATTCTTTGAAATTCCGAAAAAAATATTATGCTATTGTCATTCGTGCGTGCGTGCGTGCGTGCGTGCGTG